>CAYHJT010000009.1:0-14142 GCA_964356985.1 Candidatus Woesearchaeota archaeon | reverse complement strand
ATGGTGATAGGGGAGAAAAATTATACGCTATCCAAAATTGCGCGGCAGCAATTAATAATTTATTGTTAAAATCTATTGATTTAGGATTAGCTTCTTGCTGGATCAATGCATTTGATGATCAAGTACTAAAGAGAATCTTAAAATTACCAGATACAGTAATACCTCAAGCAATTATATCTTTAGGATACAGCAATGACAAGGTAGAGAAGCTTAAGAGATATGACTTAGATTTATTGGTTCATTTTGATGAATGGAACGGCAAGCAAGCAGAAGGATTGTTCCCATTAAAGCAAAGAATTCCCAACACTAAGGAAATGTTAGGATCTGGAACTGAGAAAACCAAGGGATTCTTTTCAAACTTAATGAACAAATTTAAGAAAAAACCTAAAGAAGAAGCTAAATCTGCTGAACAACAAGAAATTCAAAATCCTGTTTAAATTGATACTAATTTTGAAATTAAAAAGTAATTAATTTTCATATCTTATATAATTTTTAACATATTTTAATAATTAATTCTTAATAAATTGTTTTGAAAAATGAAAATAAAAGAAAAAAGCTAATGCCAGTTGGCATTAGCGAAAGTATTAAACAGGGCAACTAAGGGGGGTTTAAGAAGTCTTATATTGCCCTTATTTAATTGTGCTGTTACCTAATCATATCAATTCCAAGTTCTCTGGAGATATGCGCATTCTTGGATGCTGTCTTTGTCTTATCGCTTTTTCCAAGTATGTAGGCTGAGTTTACTCCGGTAACTATTGTCATTACTCTTAGTTTACCGTTCATTTTTTCGCTTATTCTTGCTCCCCAGATAACGTTTGCATCTGGATCAAGAGCCTCTGTTACGATCTCACCTACTTGATTTACTTCATCAAGCAATAAATCATCTCCACCAGTTACATGGATTAATGCTCCTGTAGCTCCTTCGTAGCTTACATCTAATAGAGGATTAGTCAATGCTCTTCTTGCGGCTTCTTCTACTCTGTTTTCAGAGTCAGATTCACCTACTCCTATTACGGAGACATTTCCATTGGACATGATTGCTTTGACATCTGCATAGTCAAGGTTGACCAATGAAGGCACTGATATAATTTCTACGATGGACTTAATCATTGTTGATATAAGTTCATTCGCTACTGCGAAAGCTTGTTGTACTGGTAAGTTTCCCGCAATTGAGACTAGTCTGTTGTTGTCAATGACAATTACTGTATCAGATACTTCTCTTAATTGTTGAAGACCAAATTCAGCTTTGTCAATTCTCGCTCTTTCAATATTGAATGGCATTGTTACACAACCAATAACTATAGAACCCATTTCTTTTGCGACTTGGGCTACTACGGGGGCCGAACCTGTTCCGGTACCTCCACCCATACCTGCGCATACGAATACCATATCAGTATCTTTTAAGCTTTCTTTGATTTCGTAAAGAGCTTCTTTTGCAGCTTCTCTACCTCTTTCAATAAAACCACCGGCCCCTAGACCTCTTGTTAATTCTCTTCCGATTAAAATCTTACGATCTCCTTCAGAAATATCTAGGTGTTGTTTATCGGTGTTCATGATTATGACTTCTGCACCTTGTACTCCTTTTCTGAATAACCAAGAAACAGCATTACAACCACCGCCTCCACATCCTACTACTTTAATATTTGCTTGACCAACCTTCATATCTTCAGAGGATGGTTTTTCGCCTTGTCTTTTTAACGCTTCTGATATTATAAAATTTGTCACCATTTTGTGGGACCCCCTCTTTGTTTTTTATTATTATTATAAAAGGTATATATCGCAGTACAATAATATTTATATCTAAGTGAATGCTTTATACCTTTTCAAGAAGAAAGTTTTTATACGCCAATATGAAAACTTGAAGAAACTAACTATATCAGTTGGTTTGAAAGGAAACAATACGGTTCATTTCATTCGCTAACCACGATTTGTCGCCAAACGAATCATGTTATGAAATGAATTTTCTCAATTTTTATTTATTAAATCACAATTAAGTATTTAAATGTTCTCAAACTTCAATATATATTTTTGACTATATAAATATTATTTAACTCGTCTATAGGTTGTGGGTATTCAATGAAAGATGGCGATTATGTAGTGGTTAAAACTACTTTTGATGAATTAAAGGGTATTGTTATGAATAGCTCTGCGAACGATAAAATTGTTTTAAAATTGGATTCTGGATATAATATTTCTTTGAATAGAAAAAATATCAAAGATATTAAAGTGATCAATGCTAAAGAATTTAAGACGATAAATCATGAAGAACATATCTCTTATAATAAAGATTTGAAGAACATAATATTGTTGCATACTGGTGGAACTTTTGCATCTAGAGTTGATTACAAGACTGGTGCGGTTTCTGCTTCTTTTAATCCTGAAGATATAATAAAAATAGTTCCTGAGATAAAAGATATAGCTAATTTGAAAAGCAGATTAGTCAGAAATATGTTTTCTGAAGACATGAACTTTAATCATTATAATTTATTGGCAAAAGAAATTGAATCGGAGATTAATTCCGGAAAGTGTGATGGAATTATAATAACTCATGGAACTGACACGATGCATTATACATCAATGGCTCTTGGTTTTATGATTAATAATTTAAATGTTCCAGTGATAATAACTGGCGCTCAGAGAAGCTCTGACAGAGGGAGCAGCGACGCATTCTTAAATTTAATATGTTCGATGAAATTCATAGCAAAATCTGATTTTATAGGAGTAGGAATATGTATGCATGAATCTATTAACGATGATTCTTGCTTAATCCTTCCAGGATTTAAGTCTAGAAAAATGAATTCATCTAGGAGAGATGCATTCAAGGCTGTTAATAGTGAACCTATTGCTAGAGTTGATAAAGAAGGAATAGAATTTTTAAGCGATTACAATAAAAAAATAGATTACAAAGAAAAATTGCATATTAAATTATTTAATTCAGAATTAAAAATAGGGATTCTAAAGGCCCATCCTAATTTAAGATCTGAAGAGCTAAAATGCTATAATTCATTTGATGGATTAATAATAGAAGGATTTGGAATTGGTGGTCATGTTCCTATAAATAAAATAGATGAATACACTGATGAAAATGAATTAACTTTTGTTACTTTGAAAAAATTAGCTAAGAAAATACCTATAGTAGCGACTTCTCAAACAATATACGGAAGAATCAATCTTAAAGTTTATAGCACTGGTCGCGAGATGCTTGATATGGGCATTTTAGGAGATTATTCTGATATTGGAACTGAATGTTCTTTTATAAAATTAGCTTGGCTATTAAGCAATTACAGCAAAGAAGAAACAATTGAAATGTTCAATAAAAACATTGCTGGCGAGCTTAATTCAAGAACACAGGAAGATTATTTCTAAAGAGAAACTTTTTTAAACTGTTATACAACATATTTTTTATCCAGGTGCGAGGATCATAATCTTAATAGGTTATCCTTAAAGCAAAGCCTGGTCAAATGCGCAGGGGAATTTATTCAAATTCTGCGAAACTTAAGATCAGATAGAGCTTAAGTTCTAATCGAGGAAGTAATCCTGTAGGTTAGTCCTTTCGCAGGTTCAAATCCTGCTCCTCGCATTATTTTTTCTTTTAAAAACATTTAAAAACCGTTAGACTTCATTTTTTTACTATGCCTCGATAGCTTAGCAGGTTAAAGCACTCGATTGGTAATCGAGAGACCGCGCGTTCAATTCGCGCTCGAGGCTCTTAACAATGAATCCAAAAACTAGAACTAATATATTGTTTGTATTAATTTTTTTATTACTAATCACAATGAGTTATTTAACTTATTTGCATTACTCGCCAGATAACTCCACACTTTGCAATGTAAGCATTAATTTTAGCTGTGATGTCGTAAATAAAAGCATATATTCAGAAATATTTGGAATTCCAGTTTCTATAATAGGAATTTTAGGAACACTTGGAATATTATATTTTTTTATTAAACTAAATAAGGACAATAACAAAAACAGGAGTATTCATTTGATATCTATTTTATTGATTTTAGCAATGCTATTTTCTTCATATTTGATTTATATAGAATTATTTATACTTTTGAAGTTCTGCACTTTTTGTATAATAAGCGATCTAATATTATTCTTTATATCTTTATTCTTCATATCATTTGTAAAAAAGAAAAACATTAAATTATATTTTATTATATTTTCAGCCATATTTTTATTAGAGATATTATTTGCGCTATTTAGAGCTTTTACAATTTGATTCTTAAAAGATAATTTTATTAATACAAACTACAAGGAAGTTTTATGATTAATCCTATAGCTTTTAGCATTGGTTTATTGCAGATAAGATGGTATGGAATAATATTTGCGCTAGCTTTTCTATTTGGAATATTAATTGCTGTTAAATTATCTAAAAAGAAAAACATTAGCAAAGATATTATTTATGATTTTTCTATATGGTTGATATTGGGGAGTGTAATCGGTGCTAGAATAGGACACGTTTTCTTTTATAATTGGAATTATTATAGTGTTAATTTAATTCAGATTTTTGGAATTTGGAATGGTGGAGTTTCATTATATGGCGGAATTCTTGGCGCAGTAATTGCCGCTTTAATTTATTGTAAAATTAAAAAATTAGAATTTTATGATTTAGGAGACATATTTGTTATACCTTTAGCTTTTGGCACAATATTTGGCAGAATTGGAAATTTCATAAACCAAGAATTATATGGTAAAATAACTAATTTACCTTGGGGAGTTTATTTTGATAATGTTCAAGGAAAAAGACATCCAACTCAGATATATGAATCAATAGGCAATTTAGTTGTTTTTTTGATATTGATCTTTATGTGGAAGAAGAATGTCAAGAAAGGAACAATTTTTTGGAGTTATATCAGCATATATTCATTAATTAGATTTTTAGCAGAATTCTTAAGAGAAGATGTAGCAGTATTATTTGGAATGACAATGACACAGTTGCTAATTATACCTTTATTTATTATATCAATATACTTTATATATAGAATAAATTCAAAATATAAAATAAAAAATGAGATACAATAAACAAATATCACTCAAGAACATTGGAATAAAAGGTCAGAAAAAACTTGATAAAAGCTTTGTCGCATTAGTTGGATTAGGAGCTTTAGGTAGCCATTCAGCCTCTTTATTGGCAAGAGCAGGAATTAATTTAATATTGATAGATCGTGATATAGTTGAGCTAGATAATTTACAAAGACAAGAGCTTTATACTGAAAAAGATGTTGGAAAAGAAAAAGCTTTAGTCACGTATCAACATTTGAAAGAAATAAATTCTAGCATAAAAGTAGAATATTATGTTACTGAATTAAATCATAAAAATTTAAAAATATTAGATAAATCCAATTTAATTTTAGATTGCACAGATAACTTAGAAACCAGATTTTTGATAAATGAATATTCTATTAGCAAGAATAAACCATGGATTTATACAGGAATAATCGCGAATCAAGGAATGATTCTTAGTTTCAATAATAGTTATTGTTTTAACTGCATATTCAAGGAACCAGACGAAAGCATAGAAACTTGCGATACACTTGGATTGAATAATGCTGTTGCTAGTTTATTTTCTAGCTTGCAAGTAAATGAATCAATTAAAATATTGGTTAGTGGAAAAAACACTCAAGAAATGATTTATTTTGATATGGAAAGTTTAGATTTTAAGAAAATAAAAGTAAACAAAAATCTTAAATGCAAGACTTGCAACAAAGAATTCAGTTACATAAATGGAAAGAAAAAATCTAATTTTGTTAAACTATGTGGAAAAGATTCTTATGAGATAAATGGTAAAAAAATCAACATAGATAATATAAAAAAATATAATTATAAAAGCAAATACTCTGTAACAACAAAAGATTTTATAGCCTTTAGCGATGGCAGAGTAATAATAAAAATTGATTCTAAAAATAAAGCAAGAAAACTATATGATAAATATTTTGGCTAAAAATTATTAATAAAAAATAAGCTTAACGAGAAGCGTCAGATTGTCTTTCTATTTCAAGTTTCTTAGATATAGCTGCTGACTTTTGATCATTAGCGTATGCAGCTAAGATTTCTTCAGATAAAACTTTTTCAATAGAATGTCTTGAGTTGAATGATTTTTGGTAGGAACCTTGCACCATGTATCTAAGAGCCAAATCTATCCTTCTTAATGGAGCCATGTCAACTGCTTGAGGATATCTAGCACCACCATATTCTATTGTAGTTATTTCTTCTCTTGGAGCTGCATTTTCTATTGCCTTTACAAGAACTTCTACTGGATTCTTTTTTGTTTGCTTTTCGATTATTTCTAGAGTTTTTTCTACAATATTGTATAATTTTGTTGATTTTCCAGAATTATGACCAGAAGATATTCTGTGTTTATCTCCTCTATGACCGGAGACCATCATTTTGTTCATCAATCTTTCTACGATTGGAGCTGGCTCTACCCAGATTCTGTTCATTCCTGAACGTCCTTGAGTTCTAGGAACTAAGATTGGCCTTAAGTTAATGTAAGGCTTTAATGAAACGTCAGCTACTTCAATTCCTTCAGTGGACCAACGATTGAATAATTTTATATCTGAAACCATCTTTAACGTCTACCTTTTTCTATCTTGCCATGAACTAATGCGTCAAGACTTTGATCATTTACTTTGATTACTTGCCATCTAACTGATGGAATATCTCCTTTTGAACGTCCCATAGCTCCACCGATTGATTCTATCATTACTTCATCATGTTCATCAATGAATTTGATAGCGTTATTTCCCGGAGCGAAGACTGTGATTTTACGACCGTTCTTAAGCAATTGAACGACTACGCACTTACGCATTGCGGAGTTTGGCTGCTTTGCTTCTAATTGTTTCTTTTCAAGAACGATTCCTTTAGCTTGGGAACTTCCCTCTAATGGATCTGCTTTCTTTACTAAGTTAAGAACTCTTTTAATGTATTTACGAGAATGCCATCTACCTTCGTGACGCCTGTTCTTTAATTTTTTACCGGCCAATAAGCCCCTTGATTTCTTTCCCATTGTATTTATTTGATATGAAAATTAATGCTTTATAAATCTTACTATATTATTTTTATGTCGATAACTTTGAAATATTTTGAAACAATTTCTTTCAATTCATTCAAGTTTCTTTTATCTCTACCTATTAATATTCCCTTTTCGGAATTATTTTCTGCCCTTACATAAATTGCGTCTTCTTTTGATTCTATTTCACTTATCTTTATAGGCAACAAATAGTTTTTTATGAACTTAACAGGATTTTCATCAAATTCTACTATCTTGACTTTTTTCTTGATCATATGTTCTATTCTTTGAACATTATGACCCTTTGGGCCTACAGCTTTGTAAATATTTCCAGGATTAACTATGAATATTACTCTATTATCTTCGATGATACAATCTTTTACAGAAGATCTTGTCATGGATTCAAAAACATTTAGTAGTTGTATACTTTGATTATCTAATTTCATCTTAATTGCATGCTATAGAAATCGAAAATGTTTTTTTGCAGATTGTTCCTAGCTCCTCATTTGTCTCTTTCAATTCATAAAACTTAACATTATCTATTTTTGCTAAATTCTTTGATTCCTCTTTTAATGTTATTGGACAATTTGAAGCAAAATATAGTTCAGATGCTTTTCCTGCTCTTAACATCTTAAGGACTCTGTCTTTTCCATAAACTAATTTTTCTTCTTTCAATGCTTTTTTTAATTCTTCTAAGCTCATTTTTTCTTATTTTTCATTACTAATTGCGGTGTACCAGTCCCTAAAGGTACTGGTTGATTTAACATTACGTTTTCTACTACTGAATTTAAGTAATCTACTTCTCCAGTCAATGCCGCATTTATAATGTGCTTGATTGGAGTTTCGAAAGATGCTCTTGCTAAAACAGATTGTTTATCACTAGTGATACCAGAACGAGTAATACCTTTTACTGTTCCAGTTACAGTCATTACATCTGCTAAAAACATTAAATGCCTTATATCAATATCAAGACCTTGGTTTTCTATAACCTTAGAAGCTTCATTTATGATTGCTTGACGAGCCGCTTCTATACCAAGAACTTTTTCTACTTCTGATAAATCATTGGTTATTGTTCTTTTAGTATCGACTTCTTCTAACTTAAGTACATCTTTTAGATTTGAACCTGCGCATACTATAACAAATTCATTGTCTTTTTTGATAGGTAGAACTTGAGTAATTCTTTTAATTCCTGAAACATATGCATCTTTTGCCTTTTCTTTTAGTTTAAAGACTTCCCCTAAATCATATTCTTTTAGTTTAGGATAAAACACAATGTTATCACGTTCTATTTTGATTGTTACGTTTTTGAAATCTTGTGATAAAATCAATATTAAAGCTTCTTCTTTTATTCCAAGATCTTTCATTTTTTTGTAATCTAATTTTGCTTCTACAGAGGTTTTTGCTAAGTTTATTGTAAATTCTGTAGCAAGCTCTTTTAATTTTGTTTCTTTGATTTGAGAAGCTATTTTTCTCGCTATCTTTGGATCATGAGCATATTTTGATTTTAAGAAAACATCCATACGAGGAGTAGTAGGCATTTTACGAGCATCGAAAATTTCTATTAACCTTGGTAATCCTACTGTGACGTTCATCTCCGCGACTCCAGAGTGATGGAATGTATTAAGCGTCATCTGTGTTGAAGGTTCCCCAAAAGATTCTGCTGTGACTATGCCTATTGATTCACCGGCTTGGATCTTGGCATTCTCATATTCCTCTAAAACTGCTTCAAATACTTTTTTTAATTGAGGATTTGTTAGCTTGCGATCTTTAGCTTCTGCTCTTATTTCTTCTAATATCTTCTTTGGAAATATTTCTTGATATTCTTCATATAAGTCTTGAGGCATGTTTTTATTCACCTATTGTTTCACGAACTATTCTTTTTACGTTTATTCTTCCACCTTCAGATTTTGAGATGTCAATACTATCTTCTCCATATTGGAATTGGATTATTTTTTTATTGGCATCCCTTACTGTGTGATCATATTCTACTTTTAAATCTTGTAAAGCATTTGCTAATCTTCTGTATAAATAACCGGATTTAGGTGTTCTTAAACCTGTATCCATTAGTGAATCTCTACCTGTCATCGCTCCAAAGAAAAATTCTGTTGGAGATAATCCTTGCTTGAATCCACGTCTAATAAATCCGTGAGCGTCAGGACTTAAGTCTTTTTGCTTGAATGTTACAAGTGTTCTATTAGTATAACCTTTTTCGATTCTTTTTCCCCTTAAAGCTTGCTGACCTACGCAGGCTGACATCTGAGCTAAGTTCAATATACTACCTCTTGCTCCAGATAATGCCATAATAATGCTTGGGTTGGTTTCATCTGCTGAGTTAGAAACTTCTTCTCCTATTGTATTACGCGCTTTGTTTAATATCTCCAGTATTCTGAATTCAAGAGTTTCATCTTCTGTGTAACCCGGCAAAGCTTCTAATTTACCAGATTTTCGCTCAATTATTAATTCTTGAACCTTTACTTGAGCACTTTCTAAAACTGTAGTACATGCGTTACGAGTTTTATCCGGCAAATCTGTATCGGATATTGCTGTTGTAAATCCTATTCTTAAAAGAACTTCAAGACCTAGCCTAAATATTTTATTAAGTGTGATAATTCCAATATCTTCACCGTATTGCTTGTACAATGATCTTATCAAAGTGCCTTTTTCTTCACCTATTGTGTTCTTGTCAATATAACCGGAAACTAAATTTCCTTTTTTTATTATTACACTGAATTTTTCGTCTTTTGATGAACCCTTTGTTTGACCTATGAAATCAAAATCATCTGGCAATGTAGCTGAGAAAATTTCTTTTCCTGTTACTCTTTTACCGAATTTTTTGAATTTTTCTGTTTGATCAATGCCTATGGCTAATAATAATGATACTGCTTCTTCCTTGTCAACTTCGATATTTTTTGTTAGAAGATAGTTTCCTACAATTACATCTTCTTTACATCCTATAATATTTAATCCATTCTTAGGAGAAATAATCTGAGATTGTATCTGCATTAGCATCTCTGCTTCAGCTCTTGCTTCCTCTGTTTGAGGAATATGCAAATTCATTTCATCTCCATCGAAATCAGCATTATATGGGCCACAGACATTAGGATTCATACGGAAAGATCTTCCAGGAAGAACTCTTATCTTATGGCACATTATTGACATTCTATGCAGGCTAGGTTGACGATTAAATATTGAAATGTCTCCATCCATCAAATGTCTTTCGACAATGTAACCTGGTTGTAACTCTTCTAATAATTGTTCACGAGTTTCATCAGTTATTTTTTTCTTTTTACCATCTGGCCTTATTACATAATTGGCGCCAGGATAATTTGTTGGACCCTTGTCAACGAATTTTTTCAAGTATTTCATATTCCATTCAGTTAATCTTTCTGGGATTGTTAGTTCCATTGCTACTGATTTTGGAATTCCCACTTCGTTGAATTTAAGTTTAGGATCTGGACTAATGACTGTACGAGCAGCATAATTAACTCTCTTACCTGCAAGATTATGACGGAAACGTCCTTCTTTACTTTTGATTCTTTCAGTTAATGTCTTAAGTGGCTGACCTGACCTGTGACGAGCAGGAGGTACTTGAGTTACTTCATTATCAAAGAATGTCGTTACATGATATTGTAATAATTCCCATAAATCTTCAATGATAACTTCTGGTGCTCCAGCGTTTATGTTTTCGAATAATCTTTGATTTATTCTTACTATATCACCAAGCTTGTGAGTTAAATCATCTTCTGATCTTTCTCCGGATTCTAGAGTAATAGAAGGTCTTGTTGTAACTGGGGGTACTGGTAACACTGTTAGTATCATCCATTCTGGACGAGCTACGTCTGCATTAATTCCTAGAACCTTTATATCATTGTCTGGAATCTTTTCAAATCTTGCTCTTATCTCAATAGGACTTAATTTTTTATCATCCTCTACGAAATTAGAAGGCTTCTCGAATTTAATATCAAGTTGCTTTTCACCGCAGTGAGGACATTTTTTTGTTGATTTTACTTCTGCGATTATATCTTTGAATTTTTGTTTCTTTAAATCAGGATGTTTGTCAAGCTCAGGATCTTTCATTTCTTCCAAGAATGTTTGAGCTTTAGATTCTTCTAAAAGAATTCTTCCACAATTTCTGCATGAAGATTTTAATACTTTAGTTATTGTTGTTACAAACTTGATATGAACTACTGGACGTGCCAATTCCAAGAAACCGAAATGACCTATGCATTCTTTTAGTTTACCACCACAAGTTTTACATCTAAGTCCAGGATCAATTACCCCTAAACGAATATCCATTAAACCGCCGTCTACAGGATAACCTTCTTTATCGTAAAGTTCTGGCGTTACAATCTTTACGGTTGCGAATTTAGTTATTATCTTTGGTGATAATAAACCAAATTCTATTGAACTTACTTTTTTTGACACATATTCTTGCATTTTAATACCTGTCCTTTAATATTAATTTTGGATAAATCATCAATGATTTAAGTTCATCTAACAATAATTTGAAAGCATATGAAATTTCTACTGGATTTATTTCGATATTTGAACCACATTTTACGCAATACTTTTTGTTTCTGAAACTATCGAATACGGCCACCATTCCACATTCTTCACATACATAAATTACTGTTTTATCTGAATCAAATCTTTCTTTCAATAATAATGATGCTCCATGAGCTACTAGACAATCTTTTTCCATTTCTCCAACTCTTAAACCACCGCCTTTAGATCTTCCTTCTATTGGCTGACGAGTTAATAATTGGATTCTTCCAGATGCTCTCGCATGTAATTTATTGGCTACCATGTATCTTAATTTTAAGTAGAATATTGAACCTATGTAGATTCTTACTTTGTATTCTTGACCAGTAATTCCGTTATACATGATTTCTGTACCATTGTCTTGGAATCCTAGATCAAGCATTTGACGTCTTAACTCTTCTTCTGGAACAGAATCAAAAATTGTTCCATCTATTTGAGAACCTTTCAATGAGCCCAATTTTCCTGCAAGTATTTCAAGCATGTGTGAGATAGTCATTCTGCTAGGAATAGAATGTGGTGAAAAGATGATATCTGGGACTATACCAGAAGCTGTGAAAGGCATGTCTTCTTGAGGAACTATCAATCCGATGACCCCCTTCTGACCATGACGAGAAGCAAACTTATCTCCAAGTTCCGGAATTCTTTGGTCCCTTAATCTTACTTGAACTAAACGGTTACCTTCCTCATTTTCAGTTATTAATGCTAAATCAACTATTCCAGATTCACCATGCTTAACCATACTGGAACTTTCTCTTCTGATGTTAGCAGCAACACTAAATTCTTCTAGCTCTCCTAAGAATCTTGGCGGTGAAGTTTTTCCTACGATAATTTCTTCCTCTTTAACTTCTGCACCAGTATAAACAATACCATCTTTTTCTAGTAAACGATAATCTTTTTCTGATTTATATCCCTTGACTTCTTTGTCTGGAATTGTGATTTCATCTGTCAACCCACCAGAGTAACGAAGTTCTTCTGAAGAATAAGGCCTGAAGTAAGTTGACCTGCCAAATCCACGATCGATAGAACCCTTGTTAACGATTGTAGCATCATCCATGTTATAACCTTCATAGCTCATCATCGCTACAATTACATTTTGACCAAATGGATGTTTTGAGAATTTGTAGATATCTGTTGTGAATGATCTTACAATAGGTGTTTGCGGATAATGCATAATAGATACATCTGTATCAATTCTTATTGGGAAATTTGCTGCATATAATCCAAGACCCTGCTTGGAATTTTTAGATCCCCTTATTAATCTTGATCCACCTACAAAATTTGCATAAGGCACCAATGAAGTACATATACCAAGAATTGTTGTTGGACTTATTTCAATATGAGTATTTTCTTTTGTTAATTCTTCTTCGTTGATTGCGATTAAACAATTTTCTTCCTCTGTTGTATCAAGATATTCTATGATTCCTTGATTGATTAAATCAGTCCAAGTCATTTCGTTTTTAGTTAATTTGTCTAAATGATCAGATGTTAATTTTGATTTTCCATTTTCTACTATGATTAATGGTCTACGAGCTCTACCTTTTGATGTTTCTATGTATACTTCTTGGAAATTTTCATTGAAACCTATGTTAACAAAACCAGGTATCTTTCCTGTTCTACGCTCTTCTTTGAAATTCTTTATGAATTCCTTTGCGTTGTCAGTTGTTCCAACATATTTTTCGTCTAAGTATACGTCTATCATTTTATGCAACAGGCTTTACTCCTATGTTTTCTATGATTTTCTTGAGCTTCTCTTCAGGATATTCTTCTGAAGTTATTGAGCACATGAATGAAAGATTTTTTCTTAATCCGATGTTAGTACCTTCTGGTGTCTCGATTGGACAAAGCTTACCAAAATGAGTTGGATGCAATCCACGAGCCTCAAAGTTTTCTTGAGTTGAAGTTAATAATGAGACTACTCTCTGCAAGTGTGACAATGTTGCTATATCGCTGACTCTATCAATATTCTGCGAGATACCCTTACGACCGCCGACCCATACGCCTGTGGCCATTGCACTCTTTATTCTTGATGTCAATAATTGCTCTCTGATTATGTTGCGTATTGACGAGAATTTACCTCTTTTTACTAATCTTTGGAAATTGTAAAGCATATCTTGAACTAGAGCTCTTAAATTTACCCTGAATAATTCTGACATTAATTCACCAGACATTTTCAAACGCTTGTTCATGTAATGATCTTTGTCAACAGGACTTACTTCATCTCTAGCAATCATCAAATAACGCTTCATCATCTTACAAAGATTGTAAGCTTTTGCTATTCTTTCCTTAGAAGTTAATCCTAGATGGGGCAATAGATAACGATCTAATTGCTCACGAGTTTTTTCTAATCTGATCTCTTTTGGTTGAGTAATTCCAATTTTCTTTGCTAAATATTCAAGAGCGTCTTCTTCTGTCTTTATTTCTTGAAGCGATGCCAAATTTACGAATATATCATCATATTGACGAGTTTCAGAAATCAATTGAACTATCTCTTGATCTTTGATTAAACCAAGAGCTTTTATTACCACGATTGTTGGACCTCTTCTGAACCTTGTGAATGATAAGTACATAAGGCCATTCTTCATCTG
>CAYHJT010000008.1:0-14480 GCA_964356985.1 Candidatus Woesearchaeota archaeon | reverse complement strand
CATTTAAGGTTGCAGATGAAATTCTTACAAATGCTGTAAAAGGAATTGCAGAGTTAGTAACTAAACCGGGTTTAGTAAACTTAGATTTTGCAGATATAAGAGCAGTTATGGATAAGGGTGGAGTAGCAATGATTGGTGTCGGTGAAAGTGATACTGAAAATAGGGCTATTGAAGCTGTTGAAAAAGCCATAACTAATCCTCTACTTGATGTGGATATTGCTGGAGCAAATGGTGCTTTGATTAATGTATCCGGTGGTCCAGATATGACTTTAGATGAAGCTAGAAAAGTTGTTGAAACTGTTTCTCAAAAATTGGATGAAGATGCTAGAATAATCTGGGGAGCCCAAATATCTGAAGATCTCGATAGAACAATAAGAGCAATGTTAATTGTTACCGGTGTTAATAGCCCGCAGATATTTGGTGGAAGGCGTAATAAGAAGTCTGATAAAAGAAGAACAGAGATGGAACAAGAGCGAGGTATTGATTTTGTTGATTAATTCTTTTGGCAACATTTAAATAAAAAAATAAAGTACTAATATCTATGTATGGCCTTACTAAAGAAGAATATAAACTTCTAAAAAGTTTGAACACTCCAAGAAAAATACAAGATTACTTAGATAAATTATCAATAAACTTCGAGGAGCATGGAGAGACTTGTTTGTCCCCTAGAATGGTGATTAAATTTAAAACGGCCCATTGCTTTGAAGGGTCTGTTTTTGCTGCCGCGGCATTAAGGGTCAATGGACATAAACCATTAGTAGTAAGCCTTGAAACTGCTGCAGATGATCAAGATCATTTAATTACGGTATTTAAGCAACATGGACATTGGGGGGCGATAAGCAAAACAAATCATGCAGTCTTAAGGTATAGGGAACCAGTCTATAAGTCAATTAGAGAATTAGTTATGTCTTTCTTTCATGAATACTTTGGCGTTAATGATGGTAAAAAAAATTTAAGGGGTTATTCAAGACCAATAGATTTGTCAAAATTTGACTATTGCAATTGGATGTCTTCAGATAAAGAATTGTGGAATATTTATGATTATTCTTTTAAAGTTCCACATATAAAAATAATGAAAAGATCTCAGATAGCCACATTAAGAAAAGCTAACGATATAGAAATAAAAGCCGGCCAAATGATTGAATGGAAAGAACCTAAAAGTGTATCGAAGTGATGTGATTATCTTTATTGAATCTAATTATGTTTTCAACAAAACTTTCTATTTTTGATTCATGGCTTACCAAGATTGTTTGCTTTGTGTTCAGCTCATTCAAAACGATTCTTATCTTGTCTAATTGATCATCACTAAATCCATCTGTGGGCTCATCAAGAATAATCAAGTCTTTTGTATTAATTGTTGAAACTAATCCGTTTATTACTTGATTCAATGCCAATCTATAAGATAATGATGCTGCAGTCTTTTCTCCACCAGATAAATTATCAAATTCTAGCTCATAGCCGTTTTGTTCTATGATTGGTGAAAAGCTATCATCTAATCTTATGTTTAAACTTTCTATGTCCATTATCATCTTGAACCATCTTTGGAATATCTCATCAAACTCTATGTTTATTTTTGACATTGTAGAGCGTCCTATATTATCTATCATTGGGAGAAAAAAAGAGTCTATCCATTGATAAAATATTGAAATTTTATTCAACTGAATTTTTAATTCATATTTTTTCCCTAATTCTTTAGTTGTCTGGGATATTTGTTTAGAATATTCATTTATTTTTGTTTCTGTCCGAGATTTTTGAATTTCTAGATTAGTATTATTGTTGCGAAGTGTCTCTATTTCATTTTTTGCCGATAAATATTTAGATTCTATATCTAAGAATAATTCTAATTTTTTTGATATAGCTATCTTTTTTAATTCTAAATTCTTTAATTCTAAACTAATCTGAGATTGATAGGATTCTAATTTTAATATTCTATCTTGTTTTTCTTTGTTATTCTTAATTTTTAATTGATGTAAATCATAACCATATTTTGTTTTTTGTAAGGCTGAAATTTCGTTTTTTAATGATTCTAATTTTGATTTTAGTTCATTTTCTTTTAATATTAATAATTTCTTAATTTCTTGTGCAGAATCTATTTTTTGATTCTCTGTAGACTCAATATGATGCTTATGAATTTCATTTACCTCTTGTTGGCAAACAGGACATTTTTTCAGAGACAATATGTCTAATTTTATCTTAGAAGAATTTTTCATCTGAACGTCGAATGATGACATTTCATAAGACAAATTTCTTTGTTGATTTTCTAGTTCTTTTATTGATAATTCTTTTGCATTTATTAATCTTGAAATTTCTAAGATATCAATATTTTCAATTTCTTCTAATTTTTGAAGAGATTTTTTTAAATCCTCTAATTCTAAGATAGTTTTTCTTATATCATAATTTTTATTTGATAGATGAGATTCTATCAGTCTAATTTCGCTCTTAATTTCATTCATTAATTTGATATCAGATTCAATATAGTTGATAGATTCTAATTTTTTTGAGAATATTGATTTTGATTCTTCTATTAATGGAATTACATTTAGCAATTCTTCATTAAGACTTATTAGAGAGGATTCTAAACTAGCTTTTTGAGATTCTAAATCAGAAGAGTTAGAAGTCAATGCCTCTATTTCTCTTTTTTTCTCTCTTAAATGAGTTGTAAGAATTTTTGTGTTGTCTTTTATTATCTTATATCTATCTATGCCAAATACTCGTCTTAATAAGTCTAATCTGGTGTCTTTATCGCTAAATAATATAGTTTTCATTTCTTCTTGTGGAGTATAAACTGTATATCTATAGATAAGAGATTTAGACTTTGTTAATGAGTCTTGTGGATAATTTAATATATCTAGAATAGATTGTTTTAGTTCTATAGCACTTAATTCTTCTCTAATACCATTTATTTCTATATAACCTACATCTTGCCCCACAGATGTTCCTGTTCTTTTTAGGGCTCTTTTTATTTTGATATTTTTGTTGTTAACAGAAAATTCTAATGTTACTGAACCCTTATCCTTACCATTTCTTAGAAGAGATTGACCAGATAAATAACCTTTGCTTATACCAAATAATGCAAATTCTATTGACAAGAGCACCGTGCTTTTGCCTGCGCCAACATCCCCAGAAAGTAATATAGATCCTTCCGGAAATATAATGGTTTGATCTATGTAGCTTCTTATGTTCTCTAATTTAATTTTGTTTATTATCATTTTATTAGGTTATGGGATTTGAGGATTTTTAGCATGTTATCTATAATTCTTGATTCAAATTCTGCTGTCTTTTCAGAATCTTGTTTTTCTAAAGATAAATTATGAATTAAATCATTTATTAGAAATGTTTCTTCTTTATCAGAGATGCCTTCTAGCTTTAAATTTCCCAAGGTAGATTCTATTATACTTTGTTCTACATCATTCAAACTATTACTGTCAGATTTTACTTCTTCATATTCTTTAGTAGTTAATTTATTAGTATTTTTTAATATTGAATAAGCTAATCCCAAAAGAGAATATATCTCTTTGAAATTTATATCAGAAACTTTTCCAGAACTTAAAATTCCATGAACTCTCAATGTAACAATTTTATCTTCGATATTTTTAGTTTCTATATTAGAGATTATTTTATTATATGCGTTGGCTGGATCTAAATCATCTACATTAATATCAAAACAGGCAGTATCTTTTAAATTCAATTCTATTCTTTTCAATGTAATGTTTTTTTGATTATCCACATTAACCATTACAAAATGTCCGCATTTTAATGTTTCAATCTCTTCGAAATTATTTGGAAATAATGGTCCTGGATAAACAAATAATCCGTATTCTGGGACTTTTTTATCATAGATATAATGTATATGACCCCCAGCGTAGTAGTCAAAATTCTTTGGAAAGTCTTTAATAGACTCAAAATCAAGCTTTTCAAAAGCCATTGTTTTGAATTCATTAATTCCGCAATGAAACATGAATATTTTGAATCCAGATTCTTTTTCTAAAGGATTTTTATCTAAATTTTTATAAACGAATCTATCGAGACCGGCTCGCTTTCCATAAATACCCGTTAATTTTGTGTTGGTTTTATCTAAAGTAAACTCTAGATTAATCTTACCATTTATTTCTTGGAATTTAGTAACATTATCCACAAGACCTGCTTTTTCTAAAACATCTAGCATAGTCTTATTGCTAGGACTATAGTCATGACTTCCGGGGATTATGTAAACAGAAATATCATTCTCTCGTAATCTTTGCAATATTGCTGCAGTATCTTTTATAATCTCGATAGAAGGTAATGAAGTATTGAAAAGATCTCCGCTAATTAATATAAAAGCTACATTTTCTTTTAAACAAATATCAATTGCTCTATCAAAACTCTTAATTCCTAAGTCTCTTAGGTTAGGATCTCTCCAAGACCCTATATGACAGTCTGCTAGATGCGCAAATTTCATGTTGTTGAGAATATACAAAAATATAAATGGTTTACTAATCTGATTTATTCTAAATTTACTACTTGAGAATCTTGCAATATTATAATGTTCTTGCCCCTTGAGTAGCCCATTTCTTCAGCTAATATCGCTAAATTATTCAATATTTGATAATCTCCTTGCATCGGAACTACGATCTTTGGTTTGACCATATCAATAAAATCTCTGAGATCTTCTTTAGCTGCATGGCCAGACACATGAATATCTTTGAATATACGAACTTTTTTAGTTTTAAGTTTTGTTTCTAATTTCGCTCGATTTTCTATGTTCTCTTTTGCGGGAATTGTTCTAGATGAAAAGATAACTTGATCTTCTGATAAAAATTTAAATTGATATTCACCAATAGCTATTCTGACTAATGTTGAATTAGGCTCTCCTTGATTACCTGTGCATACAATAAGATATTTTCCACGATTTCTTTCTATCTTTTTCAATTCTTTTTTAATTTGATCGCGATAGCTTAATATTTTTACTCTATTTTTAAATGATGCTAACTTTAATGTTTCTGCTGCTTCAACGTATTTACGCATGCTACGACCCATAAATACAACATTACGATTCATTTGATGTCCGATGTCAACGATGCTTTTTAGTCTAGCAATATGAGAAGCGAAAGTAGTCACAATTACTGCGTGGCCATGATTATCAATACCTAGCAAAACATCTGTAAGCATTTCACGGGCTACTTTTTCGCTAGGAGTTTTACTTTCATCATGAGCATAAAGAGAATCACATATCAAAGCTAAAACATCTCCTTTATTGCCAAGGGATTTTAATGATTCATAATCAGGTTTTTTACCCACTATTGGGTTATTATCAAGCTTAAAATCATTAGCATACACTATTTTACCATATTTTGTTTTGATAACAACAGCAACAGTTTGTAATGTAGAATGTGTTAAATTGATAAATTCTACGCTGATATCTTCAGATATTTTAAATCCTGAACCGGGATTTACTGCAACTAAATCATTAGGTACTCCTAGTTTATCTTCACCAAGAGAATTTTTTAACACCTGTATAGTAAATGGCGAACCATAAATTGGGCATTTATATCTTGGCGCTAAATAAGGAATTGCACCCATATGATCTAAATGACAATGACCGAGGATTATTGCTTTGACATCATTTTTATATTGATCTAGTATAGAATCATCTGGAACTGCTCCAAGTTTTATTAAAAGTTCGCGATTAAGACTTTGTTTAGAATTATGTTCTTCTTCTATGTCTAATAATTTAGGAATAAATAAACCCATATCGATAATTATAACTTCATCGTCTATTTTTAACGCAATCATATTACGGCCGACTTCGCTAAATCCACCGATTCCAAAGAGTTTAATTCCCATTAATCGAGATTTTAGAAATTTATTATATAAAACTTTCTAAAAAGATAATTTGTCTCCAATCTTGATTTTTGGAAGTTTTGTGCATTCTAATATATAAATAGATTTATTTTTAGGAATCACTAAAGGTTGGAAAGGATAAGCTTTTCTTATATCTACTATGATTCTATCTTTATTCATCCAAACAACATATATTGGAAAGAAAACGAAAAACATGTGTATAGATGAACCAAATTGAGATTCATTCTGCAAAACCATGATGATAGATTGATTTTCTTTTAATTTCTTCTTAAACATTAATCCATTCGGGCCCGAAATTTTTGCTTCATTAAATATTAATTCATTATTTTTGTATATGTTCATTTTTATTCAGAGTTTGCAATATATCTTTTATAATATAAAACTTAGCAAACGGAAATCATTTAAATCTATTACTAATTCCAATCTAGAGATGAAAATAGCTTTTATAGGATCACATGGTGTTGGGAAGACTGGTTTAGCGTGGACTTTAGCCGGATATTTAAAAAAAGAAGGCCATAATGTTGAAATGCTACCTGAAGCTGCTAGAATAATAGCCGATTCTGGATTTAAGATCAACGAAAATTCTACGGAAAAGGCTCAAGATATGATATTAAAGAAACAGATGGATTTAGAAAACAATTATTCATTAAAATATGAGTTTATTGTTTGCGACAGATCTGTAATTGACAATTTTATCTACCTAATGAGAGTATTAAAAAACAAAAAACTCACAAAGAAAGATTTGGGTAAGAAGATTAAATTATATGAATCAAAAATAAAGAAACATGTAAAGGAAGCACCTTATGACTATATTTTTTATGTTCCTGTATCAAGATATACTTTTAATAAAAACGACTCTTATAGATCAAAAAATGCAAAATTTAGAGAAGAAATTGATATCTTATTAACTGAATATTTAAATAAATCAAATATTTTATTATCAAATAACAAAACTACATTTATTGCATTACCCAAAAAAAATACCCGAAATTGGAATAGAATAGTAAGAGACAATTTAAAGCTATAATTCATAGTATATTTCCAAAATTATATATTTTAGTTCAAAAGTATTTATATATAACCTAATCTAATTTCTACAAGATGTTGTGTATTAAATAGATAAACAACACAATATATTGTGTATAAAATGATATGCCCATTTTGCAAAAATACTAGAACTAAGGTAGTAGATAAAAGAGAATCTAAGAACCAAATAGTTAGAAGAAGGCGTGAGTGTCTAAAATGTCAAAAAAGATTCACAACTCATGAAAGAGTTGAATCAACCCCATTAATTATTATAAAAAAAGATAATCGACGCGAACCATTTGATCGTGAAAAATTAAGCAATGGTATTTCAAGGGCTTGTGAAAAAAGACCAGTTAGTCATGATAAAATTCAAGCTATTGTTAATGAAATAGAAAACGAAGCTCATAATCAAAAGAAATCTGAAGTTTCTAGCGATTTTATAGGAGAATTAGTTATGATGAAGCTAAAGGATCTTGACAAAGTTGCTTATATCCGGTTTGCTTCTGTTTATAGGCAATTTGCAGATATAAGTTCTTTTGAAAAAGAACTAAAAGATTTAATAAAAAAATAAGGAGCACTAAAAATGATAACTTCAACAACAAAACGCGACATTGATTCTATGAAACTAAAGAAACCTGAACTTTACGACTTAGAAAAACTAAAGCTAAAATGGCAAGCTGTTCCAGATTATGTTGTTGAAGCAAGATCAAAATCAGAAGGAGATCCTATGTATGATAAAATTGTCTTAGACAAATGGGGCAGAAAAAGTGGTATGTCTAATGCTTATGTGGAAGTTCCTGAAATGGTGTTCTATAGAGCCGCATTGACTGTTGCAAATGGAATGAAAACACATAATCCAGATTTAAATCTAGAATATGTAACAAAAGACATATTTGAGAGATTTTCAAGAAGAGAAATATTTCCTAATACTCCTTACATGGCAAATGCTGGTCATAAGGATGTTGCAATAATATATCAAACTAAAATAGTTGAAGATTATGGATTAGACTCAAAAATTTTAGAATCTCTTAATGAAATAAGTGAATTACAGTCAAAATCAAACATTGTTAAGGGTAAGAAAAAATTGATTGAACAAAAACTAGATTTGATTTCTTCTAATATAAATGTAGCAATTACTGATCCTATTCAAGCAAAAACATTATATGAAACATTATTAGATTTAGAGGAAGAGAAAAAACAAAGTTCTCAATTATTTGCTTGTTTTGTGCTTCCTATTTATGATTCTAAAAAGAGTATATTTGATACTCAAAGTGATGCGGCTGATATTCAGAAAAAGGTTGGCGGAACAGGATTTAATTTTTCCAATTTAAGGCCAGCCAATGAAATAATAAGGGAATCGAATGGAATCACTGATGGACCAATATCTTTCATGGCCATGTACTCTACAGTATTAGGTAAAACTATGAATCAAGGTGGAAAGAGAGAAGGTGCTAATATGTTCATGTTAGATTATAATCATCCGGATATCATGAGATTTATTTATTCAAAAAGCAAAGATGGAGAGATACCTGCAGCAAATATTTCTATAGCTATAGACCATCCATTCATGCAAGCAGTAATGGCAGAAAGCGAAGAGGAACATTTCTATCCCTTAGTTAATCCACATTATAATCCAGAAATAAGACCAGATGTTCCTAAACATTACACTAAAAATCAGCTTGAGAAAGCAATTCATTCTAAAAGTATAAATGCAAAAGCCAAATTATCTTTGATGATTGATAAAGATGGAGAAACAGTTTTATCTCCTTACATGGCAAATATAAATGATAATAATGGAAAACCGGTTTTTACTGAAGAAGATCAAAAAATCGGTAAGGTAGTTAATGGAATAGTTTACTTAGATTCAAGAAAAATAATGAAACATCTTGCTGTTGGCTCTTGGTGGAATGGAGAACCTGGAGTAATATTTACTGGAACTATAAATGATTATAATCCTACCCATACAAGACATTATGTGGATTTTTTACATGTAAAAAATCCTGAAAGAACATTAGATAGTATTCTAGAAGAAGTTAGCGAACTAAATGAAGAGGGAAAGCCGGTAAATTTACCAATAGGTGTTGGAGAAATAAGAGCAACTAATCCTTGCGGTGAAAAACCTTTATTGCCTTATGAATCTTGTGTACTTGGACATATAAACCTTGAACAATTATTAGACAAAGATTCTAATTCTCCAAGCGGATATTCTATCAATAGAACAAGATTAAAAGAAAATACAAGGCTGATGTATGAAACGTTAGATAATGCCATAGATCAAAATGAGTTTACTCATCTAATGATTGAAAAGACCCAAAAGAGCAATAGAAAGATAGGTCTTGGATTTATGGGATTAGCAAATATGTTAATGAAACTTGAGATACCTTATGATTCTGAAGAAGGAAGAAAATTGGCTGAAGAAATATGGGAACAGGTAGAAGGATACAGTGATGAATTATCGCATGAAAAGGGTGAATCTGTAGGAGCATTCCCTAACTTTGAAATTAGCTCTCTTAGATTTGGTAGAAGAAAGAGAAATGCAATAGTAAGAACTATTGCTCCTACTGGAACTACTGGATTTGTTGCTAAAACAACTGGCGGATTAGAACCAGAATATGCGTTAACATATACAAGAACTACTGTGCAAGGAACTCAAATTAAATTATTCAATCCAGTTTTAGATGAGAAACTTGAAAAATATTCTATATTCTACAATGATGAAGAAAGAGCGCAGTTCATAGATTTTATATCAGAACCATCAAAAGGAAGTGGATCATTACAAGAATGGGAACTTAAAAGAAATGATGATGAATCAGAAGAATTATTTACTAAAAGAAAATCAAATTTTGATAAGATAAAAAACTTTGTAAAAACAACTTATGATATTTCACCAAAAGACCATCTACTTATGGAAGCAGTAATACAACAACATACAGATGATGCAATCTCTAAGACTACGAACTTTAGAAGCAATGCTACTGTAAATGATATATACAATGCATTTATTGATGCATATAAACTTGGAATAAAGGGGGTAACTTTCTATAGAGATGGAGCAAGAAAAGACCAACCTTTAGAAGTTAAGGGAAAAGATACAAAATTAGAAGAATTAGTTGTATCGCCTGAACCTAGAAGACCTAATTATGTTGTTGGAACTACTGAAAAATTCTCTACACCTTATGATAGGGCAGGATTCTTAACCGTCAACATAGATCCATCTACTGGAAAACCTTATGAAGCTTTTATTAATATAGGAAAAGCTGGAGAAGATATTACTGCAATGTCTGAAGGATTTGGTAGAATAACCTCCTTAGCATTCCAGCTTGGAGCTACAGAAGACCAAATAATAGAACAATTAGAAGGTATAGGCGGAACAAGTCAGACTGGAATTGGTCCAACTAAAGTTATTTCTCTTCCTGATGCTATTGCCAAAGCTATGGGAAGAATTATAGAAAAGAGAGAGAAATATGGGTCAGTTGAAACAAAACCACAAAATGGTAATGGAACTAAGAAAAAGACCCAGAGTGGAAATTTCTGTAGTACTTGTGGAAAACCTATGATTATGCTAGAGGGATGTGAAAAATGTTCCAATTCAGAATGCGGTTTTTCTAGATGTTAATCTAGATTTTAACTTTTTTTTAATTACTACATACTTTTTTAAATTCTTAGATATTTTTTATTTCCATGAAAATAGTTATTAGCTTGGGCGGAAGTGTTATAGTTCCTGATAAAGTTGACTTAAAATACTTGAATTCTTTTAGGGATATGATAAAAAGAATTAGTAAAAGAAATAAGGTGATTATTGTTACTGGTGGCGGAAAGACTGCTAGAACATATATTAGCGCACTAGAGCAAGATAGATTAGATAAAAAGACTATATCTTATATAGGCATTTTTGCGACAAGGCTTAATGCTAAGCTATTAGCTTCTGTGTTGAAAATAAAAAGAATACCTAGCACTGAAAAAGAGCTTAAATTATTAGATAAAAACCAAAGAGTGATTATTACTGGTGCGTTAGGTTTTCATCCAAATATGACCAGCGATGGAACTGCTGCTGAAGCAGCAATGCATCTAAATGCTGATTTATTCATCAATATAACTAATGTTAATGGGCTCTATACTAAAGATCCTAGAAAATACAAAGATGCTAAACACATCAAAGAAATTTCCTTCAAGGATTTTTATGATATAACTAGAAAAATAAAATTCAAAGCTGGACAACATTTTGTATTAGATCAAAGTGCGGCTTCTATAATATATAAACATAAAATAAAAACGGCTATTGTTAATCAAAATATAAAAAATATTGAAAAACTTGTTGATAATAAGAGATTTGATGGAACCTTGATACATTAATTGTAACCACTGTTTAATAGTTTAAAAAGAAAGGTTTATATAATAATTTTTTAATGTAATTATTATGACTAATAGTTCTGATAAACCAATAGATGAAACTCCATATGGATCTTTAGTTTATCTTAAACATTATGTAAATTTAGAAGGTGTAGGTATATTTTTGATTGCAGCTGGGATAAAAGAATCTCCTTGTTATAGAATACCTAATCCAAATTCTTCAAAAGAAAGATTATCTGAACAATTTAAGGATTATTTAAGAAAAAAAGTTGAAATAAGGGCTGGAAGACTTGATGATCAGTTAATTATGACTCAAGATTCTGTAAGAACCTATTTAGAAACAATAGAGAAAGATGGTTATACAATAGTTGAACCTATAGAGGATAAAGATATAGAAAAAGGTAAGTATACTGTAGTTAATCCCAGCAATAAATCTACTCTTGGAGAAGCTATATTGTGGATATTAAAAAGAAATGGAATAACTTCTGAAAGCTTTGTTAGAAATCTTAAGAAACCGAATAAACTTTCTCCAAAAAATGTTGAAATGCTAAAGGTGGCTAAACGAATTTCTAATAGTTCATTAGAAGATATATTAGTAAGAGCACTTCACCAAAGACCTAAAGATGCTAGAATACAATATGATTTCTTGAGTTATTATTTACCTGTTAATTTTGGATCTAAAAAGTAAGTATTATTAAACTAATTATAATTAATATTTCTATGGTAATATTAGTAACTGGAACTCCTGGAACAGGTAAAACCTTCATAGCTAAAAAGCTGGCTAAAAAATATAATTATATTTACTTAGATATAAATAAAGTAATTGTAAAATTCCATTTATCTGAAGGTTATGATAAGAAAATAAAAAGTAAGTTGATTGATGAAAAAAAACTAGTCAATGTTCTAATAAAATTAATAAAAATAGATCCTAAAGTTATTATTGATGGACATATGAGCCATTATGTACCTGCGAGATATGTAGAAGCTTGTATAGTAATTAAATGTGATATAAAAATATTGAAAAAAAGGTTACAAAGAAGGAATTATTCTAAACAAAAAATTCGTGATAATCTAGATTCAGAAATATTTGATATAATATTAAATGAAGCAAAATCAATGAAACATAAGATTTATGTGATTGATTCATCTGAAAAAATAAGATTACCCTCCAAATCTACGCTTTCTCTTTGAATATTCATTTAAGCATTCTATAAAATCCTTCTTTTCAAACTCTGGCCACATTTTTTCCAAGAATATCCATTCTGAATAATTTGACTGCCATATCAAGAAATTAGATGTTCTTTTTTCTCCACCAGTTCTTATTATCAATTCTGGATCGGCATCTAAATATAACTCTTTTGAAAATGATTTTTCATTAATATCATTAATATCAAATTTACCTGTTTTTATTTTTTCTGATATAGATTTTATAGCATCGATAACTTCTTCACGGCCGCCATAAGCCATTGCAATATTCAATATGAACATTTTGTTGTTCTTTGTTGATTCCATTAAATTATACATTGATTCTTGCACATCTTTTGGAAACATATAGAGCCTTCCAATAAAATTTATCCTCATTCCATATTTTTTTATTCTTGGATCTTTTATTGTCTTAATATATTGATTTTTAAAAATATTCATGAGATAATCAAATTCTTTTTTTGGCCTATTGAAATTGTCTATAGAAAATGCGTATAAGGTTAGTTCCTTTATCTTGAAATCATGAATCCAATCCAATAGTTCTTCTACTTTCTTAGCACCCCATTCATGTCCTTTCCAAGGTTTTAGCATTAATCTTTTAGAGAATCGTCTATTTCCATCTAATATTATTGCAATATGTTTAGGTACATTTGAACTATTAGTAGGTTTCATTTTACGTATATTGTACAGAATATACTTATTTTATAAATCTTTCTTTAGATTTATTTTGATGCTAAATAATCTTTTTCTTCTTCGTCAAACTTTAGTTCATCTGCTATACCCAAGAACTTATTTCTTTGGAACATTATTCTAAAATAAGGATATGTTGAATTTATTGTTTTGTATAATGAAGTATGAGTGGCTTTACCTATTTTTTTAGATATCTCCTTTCTTTTGAGATATTTATTTTTAGCTAGCCAATATTTAAGAATTCTAGAGCTTCTTACATAATTAGTATAATTAGGATAAATTTTAGACTTTGATAAAGAAACACCCACTGTTAAAATATTGCTTTGATAAACTAAGAATCTATAGTGTTGACGCCGGATTATTCTGCCGTGAAATACATCTGATTTAGAAACAGAATCATAAGCTCTCGCGATATCCTGGCCAGAATATTCTAAAGGTATATTTTCATCTATC
This sequence comes from Candidatus Woesearchaeota archaeon, assembly GCA_964356985.1. GTDB lineage: Archaea > Nanobdellota > Nanobdellia > SCGC-AAA011-G17 > JAGVZF01 > CAYHJT01. Next base: position 917 of record CAYHJT010000008.1, on the reverse strand, counting down.
CATAAGGTGGCTTCATCTAAATCTATATCGGTATTATTCAATGAACGTAATGCATCTTTCGCATTTCTCGTTTTGAATATCAATCTTAATGAGTTAGATATCAAATCTTTTTTATCCCTATCACCTAGAATGTCCAAGTCCTTCATAGATATTGAAGACTTCCCTTCGCAAATACATTGCAAATCGTTTATTGCCGCCCTTAAATCACCATTAGCTTTTATAGATATGTGCTTTAAGGTTTCTTGATCAAATTTTATTTTTAAGGAATCGCAAATAGATTCAAGAAAAGAAGATATTGTTAAATAATTCAATGCCTTAAATTCAATCAAATTAGACTTTTTTCTTAGTGTTGAAAATTTTGAATCAAATGGATCATTTGCAATTATTACTATTGGAAATTTTGTTTCATCTAGCAAAGAAGCTAAAGCTTGGGCCCCACCGCGATCTTGAGTTCCTGAAACACCATCAATTTCATCTATAAGTATTAATTTTGATTTCATAAAAAGGCTCATCTGGCTCATCGCTGGTTTTATTATAGAATCAATATTAGATGATTTCCTGTAATCTGAAGCGTTCAATTCTATTATTTCTAAATTAAGCTCATTTGCGATAGCGTAAACTGTTGCAGTCTTTCCAATACCTGTTGGGCCATAAACTATTGCAGCTTTCTTTTTTTGGTGTTTAAACCCGAGAATAAAGTCTTTGAGTTTAGAAATCGCAAAATCTTGACCGTAAATTTCTTTTGTATTTTTTGGCTTGAATCTTTCTGTGAAAGGTTTCATTTTTCTAGGAAACTTGCTAACAATGCTTCTAACTGTAAAAATTCGTCGCTGCCTTCCACCATGCGAAATTCTATTTCTCCGCAGCGTTCTATTAATCTAATTTTTTCTTCATCCTTTATTTCAAGGTTCCATATT
>CAYHJT010000007.1:0-14752 GCA_964356985.1 Candidatus Woesearchaeota archaeon | reverse complement strand
CTCGTAATAACAATACCTAATGTTAATTCTCCAATATCATATGGTATGATGCTTTTTTTGGATTATCCTCCTTATTTATCCGCTAGATATCGCGGAGTACATGTTAGAGACTTTACTTTGAAAACAATAACCATTGCACTAGAGAACAACGGCTTTAGAATTACAAAAGCTCAAGGTACTAGCTTTTATGCTCCTATCTTTGGAGATTTTTTTAAATCATTAGCTAAATTTATGCCTAGATTTTCCCGAGTAATTGTGATATCTGCAAAAAAAGTCAAGAATGCAGAGTACAATGAATTAAACAATTATACTTTTGACCTTTATTCTAAAAATAATTAAGGTTAAATACTCTTAAAATTTGATAAACCTATGTCTGAAATATTAGAAGAAAACCTGAACAAATTAGCATATGGAACGTTTTTATTATTAATAGGCTTCTTTTTCGGGAAGATGTTTTCTTATATATTTAGATTAGTGATAGCCAGAAATGGAGCTTCTGAATATGGTATCTTCTCTTTAGGTGTTACAATATTAGGTGTAATTACAATCGGGTGCTTAATAGGATTGGATCGCGGAATCACCAAATTTGTTTCTCACTACAATGCCAAAAATGACAAAATCATGATAAAAAGCTACATCAATACTTCTTTGAAAATTACTGCCATTTGGTCAATAATAATCGGAATATTCCTATTTTTCTTATCTGATATAATATCTATAAACATATTCAACAAGCCGGAACTGTCAATAGTGTTGAAAATATTCTCTGTATTGTTGCCATTCTACATTCTTGGCCAGATGTTCATAAGCATAATGACCGCTTACCAAAAAATAAAATATGTCACCTTCATTAGCATATTCCAATATGGACTTACCTTATTATTGCTTATCGTGCTTATGTTCTATAATGTAAGCAACATATCCGGAGCATTAGCATACGCTTTAGCGTTTATAATTTCTGGAATAATATCCTTATTTATTGTAAAACTCAGAATATTCAACTTCTTTGATAAATCAATAAAGACTGTAGATGTTTCAAAATCGCTAAGAAATTTTTCACTGCCATTGATGTTCAATAACTTTGTGGAATATTTGATAATATCTTTAGACATGCTGCTTATAGGTTATTTGCTTACAAGTCCTGATATAGGAGTTTATAGCGCTGCTTATGTAACAACACAATTAATTTCATTATTGCCAGCTGTTTTAATGTGGGTTTTTGCTCCAGCATTATCTGATTTATTTGCCAAAAACTTGCATAAGGAAGCCAAAGAAATATTTATTCAGTCTTCAAGGTGGATATTTATCATAGCCATTCCAGTTGTATCATTTTCAATATTTTTCTCTAGAAGCATTATGAATTCTCTTTTTGGACATGAATATTTATCTGGAAGTTTAGCTTTTATGATATTGTCAATAAGCATTTTTATACTCTCCCTATCTTCAATTGAAAGAAAAAGTTTGGAAATATCTAATCATCCAAAAAAACTGCTTTACTATTCTTTGTTTGCATTCATCATAAACTTGGCTTTAAACCTTTATTTGATACCATTATATGGAATTTTAGGATCTGCGATAGCAAATATAATAACATTCACAATTTATTCAGGATTGTGCATATACAAGTCAAAGAAAGAATTGAATTTTGTACAAGACTATTCTAAATATATATTACCTACAATAATGGCTTTTGTCTCAGCATTGATTTTTTATTATCTAGCTTATATCTCTAAAATAAGACTTGGATTTACTGTTTTAGGAATAATGTCATTAATGCACTTTTTTGCTTACCTTATACTATTGAGATTGACAAATTCAATAGATAAAAATGATGTTCATCTAGTAAAATCATTGTATAAAAATATTAAGAATATCGGAAAGAACAAGCTTAATCTAAAGAGAAATAGCTAACACAAATTTAATAAATTTATCTCTAAAATCTCTTAATATGAACTCGCAGGAAATTTCAAAAGCATTGAAGAATATTGACAAAGTCAAGATACTAGTGGTTGGCGATCTAGCTTTAGATCACTACATTTCTGGAGAGATAAAAAGGCTTAACCCTGAAGAATTTGGCGCACCATTGCTCGACGTTACTAAGCATTTTGATATAATGGGATGTGCTGCAAATACTGCTAATAATATTCATGCTATTGGTGCTGAATCCTATCTTTATGCAGTCATAGGTGACGATAATACTGGAAAAGTTCTTTTGAATCTGTTAACTTCTAATGGTATCAATCCTAGAATAATGACAATTAACGGAAAAATAACTCCTAAGAAGACAAGATTAATTTCGAGCACAAGAAAACGCCAAATTGCTAGATATGATGAAGAGCTGAAAACTCAATTGACAGAAAAACAGACTCAAGATTTCATAAATTCCTTTTCTGAAAAAGAGCTTGATGAATGTCAAGTGTATATTGTATCGGATTATGCTAAAGGATTAATCAACAAGAAAATAATAGACTTCTTGAAAAAACAATCCCAAAAGCGTAAGAAGATTTTTATTGCACAGCCAAAGCCATCTAATTTTATGATTTTCAAAGGTGTTGATATGATGATTAACATAAAAGAAGCCAAAGAAATCGCTGGAATTAACAATAACTTAAGCATTGAGCAAATAGGCAAAAAAATAGTTAAAACTAATAAATCAAATCTAATAATCACTTATGGAAAAGAAGGCATGGGATTCTTTGCAAGAAATGGCGATTATAAATATGTACCAACTAAGCCAATTGAAGCATTTGATGAAACCGGTGCTGGAGATACTGCCTTATCTGTTCTATGCATAGGATTAGCACTTAAATTAAAGATACAAGATTCTATGGATCTAGCTAATCATGCTGCGGGCATTGTTGTAAAAAAGATGGGAACATCTATATTAACAAAGCAAGAACTTATAGAAAGTTATGATTAAAATATTAAATAATTCTTAAAGAATACCGTTGAACATTGCCTTGAAGAGCTTCTTATTTAAGTTTAATTCTTTTTTCCCCTTTAATGTGAGGGTATATTTTATTTCTTTGTGAGATTTTCCCTTTATTACGATAAAATTCTTATTTTGCAATTCTTTTAATACAGGATATATTGTTCCAGGACTAGGTTTGCAACCGCGTCTTTTAGCTATTTCATTTCTTATTCCATTTCCAGATATGTTATTTTTTCCAATTAATGCCAAGACTTGAAATTCCAAAAACCCTTTCATATTGCATTTATCTGCCATAACATTTAAACTTATCCCATAGTATATAAATCTATTTATTCAAATCGGTAAACCGATATATTTATATATTCATATCGTATCTCCGATATATGGAGGCATTTAAAATGACAGAAAAAACAAAACAAACTGGAAAAATACATAGCGTTAAAATATATACCACTAAAACTTGTGGATATTGTGGAATGGTAAAGGAATTTTTCAACAAGAATCATATAAAATATGAAGAATTTGACGTTGGCGCTGACAGAAAGGCTGCAAGTGAAATGATTTCCAAGTCAGGACAAATGGGTGTTCCTGTAATAGATATTGACAATCATATAGTAATAGGTTATAATAGAGAAGCCTTGAAAAAATTATTAGACATAAGGGGGTAATAACATAATGAGTAATATTAATATAAAGATAATTGTAGGAAGTACCAGAGAAGGTAGAAGCGGTGAAAAAATTGCTAAGTGGATAGAAGGAATAGCATCAAAAAGAAAAGATTTCAAATATGAAATTTTGGATTTGAAGCAATTGAACCTTCCTTGGTATACCGAGGCTACATCACCTGCTTACGCAAATGATTATTCAGATTCATTAGTAAAAAAATGGTCTGAAGAAATATCCAATGCTGATGGGATTGTAATAATAACTCCAGAATATAATCATGGATACACTGCACCAGTGAAAAATGCTTTAGACTTATTGTATAAGGAATGGAACAACAAACCAATATCTTTTGTAAGTTACGGAGGAATTGCTGCAGGAACAAGAGCCACACAGCAATTAAGGCAAGTTGCTATAGAGCTTCAGATGCATCCAATAAGAGAAAATGTTCATATACCAATGATTTGGGAAGCATTCGATGCTAATGAACAATTGAAGAATGTAGATCATTACAATAAATCTGCTGAAACAATGTTCGACAAGCTTACTTTTTGGGCACATTCATTCAAAGACATAAGAGCTAAGATGAAATAAATCTTTCTTTTTTAATATTTTTATAAACAAAACTCTTTTAAATAATATAATTTAACCTTTTCTTAATGGAAAATACTCCTGAGCATAAAATAGAAAAAACAACAAACTCTTTTTTCAAGGATAAGTTAAATATAATTGCTGTTTTAATAATAACTTTTGCAATACTTATTAGGTTATATTATTTGTTCATGGCCGCGAATCAGCCTTTATGGTGGGATGAAGCAGAATTGATGCTTCAAGCAAAGCATATAGCATTTAACACTCCGGATACAGGATTGTTTCCATATAGAGAACCATTATTACCTTTGTTTTGGGCATTATTGTTTAAAATTGGGGCAAATGAATTTGTAATCAGATTTTTTCAGTTCATATTCTCGATAACATCAATATTCTTTATATATTTATTAGCTAAAGAAATATTTGACAAAAAAACTGCGTTGATATCTACAGCATTCCTTTCAGTATTTTACTTGCATATATTTTATTCATTAAGATTCATGTCTGAAGCACCTACACTAGCCTTTGTTACAATGGGGGTTTATTTCTTCTGGAAAGGATATATATCAAATAAATCTTATAAACACTTGATATTATCTGGATTAGCCATATCAGTAGGATTCTTGATGTATTATGCAGTAGCATTCATGGGATTAATAATAGGGTTATTCTTGCTTATTACCGAAAGAATAAAATTATTCAAGTCAAGACATTTTTGGGTATGGATACTTACAATGTTTGTTCTTGTAATTCCTTATGTAATAAATTCACTCATTACTTTAGGAACTCCATTGCCTAGATTATCTGCTGTAGGTATGGGATTTAGCTTAGCTCAAACAACTCAATTATCTGCCTGGAATTCTTATTTAGCATTATTCCCAACTTATTTAGGGATGATATTATTACCTATTTTTTTAATCGGTTTTATTTATTATTTATTTAACCTGATTATAGGATTTGATCTCTTATTGAAACATCATCATGAAGACTTAAAAAAACAATTTTTTATGTTTTTGTGGATAATCATTCCTATAATCATATTGACATATATTGCAATTAAAACTGCAGGTCATGGAGAAGATAGATATTTGATATTGATATTTCCAGCCGTCTTTTTAATCAGTGCAAGATTCATTTTAAAGATGTCTGAGTATTTAGATAAGATAAAAACTTGGATAGGCGTTTTATTTATAATATTTATAGTTATGAGTGTTGGATTTTTCCAATTTGTACAAAATGATAACTTGGTCAAAAATAAACTTAATTCATATAGCCAGATACAAATGGCTGGTTTGTGGATCAAGGAAAATTCTAATCCTATTGATACTGTGATAAGCAATTCTGTACCTCAAAATACTTATTATTCAGAAAGGGCCACTTATTTTGACGCAACAGATCCTCAAAAAGCAATATCTGAATATAAACCTAGATATCTTGTATGGTCTATATTTGAAGCTTCTGGGAGTCCTAATAGCGAATTTTCAAAATATTTAATAGCCAATCAGAAAGATCTTCAAGTTATTAACGCTTATTTTGCAGACGCTGCACAACAACAACCTATGTTGTATATTTTTTTAACTAATTTCACTTCTTCATAACGCTAAGATACACTTCACCATATGCGCTCGGAAAACTCATATTTGGAAGAATTCTAAACTTGAATAATTTAAGAGTCATGCCATTGAAACTGAAAGGATCTATACCACCATAATCTATTATTTTACAGGAATATTTCTTGAAGCTTTTTCTTAGCATTTCATGAGTGTAATTTTTTTCATACCCATGAACCCATCGCTTGCCCATCGCTAACTTATAGACTTGCCACAATGAATATCTACCTGGAACGAATGTTATTATTAAACCATCTTTTTTAGTTACTCTATACAATTCTTTAACAGCTTCAGAATCATCCTTGAAATGCTCTATTACTCCGGAGCTAAAGACAATGTCGAAGAAATTATCTTTGAATGGCATATGCTGAATATCACCAACAAAAGAATTCTTTATCTCCGGCTTTACTTTATCAATGGCTTCCTTGCTCAAATCTAAACACCAAGCTTCAAATCTTTCATCACTATTAAATATTCTAGAATTAGAAGCAAAACCACACCCGGCCTCAAGGATTTTTATCTTATCTTGATTCTTTAACACTCTTGCAGACTTTCTAATGATCTTGTCACGAAGCTTTATGTAATATTTTTCCGCTTCACTTGTTTTGTACTCTTTCCAAAATTGGTCCCACGTCTTCATTTTTTCTTAGCTTCTCGAGTGTTGAGATAATATTATAAATTGATATGTATTTTAGGCACGCATAATCTTTTTCTTTTCTTTTACAATGCAGGTTCTCTCCGAATTTATAGCAAGGATAACATTCTATTGTGCTGGAAATTATTGCAGAATTCTTGTTTAATGGATGAGTTCTTTTATAATCGACTATCCCAGTAACTGCTATTATAGGGGTGTTGACTGCTGAAGCAATGTGCATCAAACCAGAATCATTAGATATAAAATAATCACATCTTTTTATTAATGCAGCAGATTTTTTAATCTTGTCAACACCAATTATTATTGCTTTATCTTTTGACTCTATGGACATATAAATATCTTTTTTTAGATCCACTTCATCGTTCCCACCGAATATCAATATTGTAGCATTGTAATTTTTTATCAAATAATTGCATAATTCCGAGAATTTTTCCTTAGGCCAGCGCTTGTGCTGCATTCCGGAATAATTGCTAGAGCCTGCGTGAATTCCTATCACTAATCCATTTAATTTATTCTGCTTAAAGAAATTTGAAGCGTAATTTTCTTCTTCTTTTGATAAGGATAAAATCAATCTTTTATCTGCAATATTAGTGTTAATAGGTAATATCAATTTCAACAAGTCTAGATTTTCGTCTATTTCATGCTTATAATTCAGAGGAAGCGTTTTATTGTTCAAAAAATTCAATGACCTTAAGTTGAAATAAGGATATGAATGAGATATTCTTAGCTTTGCGCCAGACAAGAAATTTATGACATTATATTGAAGCCTGTTTGAAGGATGAGGCAATATAGAAACATCAAATTTTTTCTTTCTTAACTTGCTCATGAATATCAAGGAATTAAGATAACCTTGCTTCATGAATTCGAAAAGTATAATCTCATCAATGTAAGGATTTCCTTCAAGTATCTCCTGGCATGATTTATACATCACTAAGACAGTAATCTTGCAATCCTTTTCATTTTCCTTCAATGATTTCAATACTGGAGTGAGCAATAAAGAGTTTCCCAATCCTGGCAATGACAATATAAGTATTTTTTTCATTTTATTTTTCTTTCCTAAATTCTAAAACCATTTAATATATCTCCGTAATGATGCGGAACTGCCAAAATAGGATGCTTATAGATATTACCATATCCAAATTTAGATCTAGCGTAATAATCATCAATTGCAATAGCAACATGATAAGGTATATCTAGCAACGAATATACTAATATATCTCCCTTTTTAAAGTTTTTAACTTCAGTATATTTTTCTTGAACTTTTCTCCATTCAGAGAACGACAAATCATCTTGCCTCCAGGGAGTCATATTATCTAATTCGAAAACATATTGATAACAACTATAACGATTTCTGCTATCCTCGAAAGATGACCTTCTTTCTAATAACCTAAATTCAGGCAATTCGCCTATGCCTTCTTCATTTCCTTCAAATATTAACCCCAATAATGTTTCCCTAACTTTTGTGTTTTGTATTTTCATTTTGTAAAATAGCTTTTTTTAAGTTGATCATATGCGTCTAGGATGAATTTGAATCTTGAATGATATAGCCTTATGCGCATCAACGCCATGAACATATTAGAAATTGTATTTCTTATAACTAGGGTAGATTTTTCTTGGTCGTGCCATGTTGTAGGAATTTCTATTATCTTGAGTTTATTCTTTTTCATGTTATACAAAAGATCAATATCAAATGAGAAGTACTTTGTTCTTAGTTCATTTATTACTGAATCAACGGCTTTTTTTGTGAATAGCTTAGCGCCACATTGAGTGTCTTTGTATTTTAAATCTAGCAATAATCTAACCAAGAAATTAAAACCTCGGCTAGCTACTAACCTGGATATTGGCTGCTTCTTGTTTATTATAGAACCTTTCATCCAACGAGAAGCTATTATTCCCTGATATCCGTTTATTTTAGTTATTAAATCATAGAAAGCCTCTGGCGAAGTTGCTAAATCGGCATCAACATAGCCTATTAAATTACCCTGAGCTTTTTTCAATCCTTCTATTATAGCACCGCCTTTGCCTATTTTAGGTTTATATTCATAGCCTTTTATTATTGGATATTTCTTTGAATATTGATTTACTACATTAATAGTATTATCTCTAGATCCATTCACTATTACTAGGATTTCTACAAGATTCTTATATTTTTTAGCGTAGAAATTGCTATAGCTCTCTAAAGTCTTAGAAATTCTATGCTCTTCGTTATGTGCGGGTATTATTATTGAGAGTTCCATTTTTCTTCAATGTCATTATGATTATCGAAATCAATAAAAAGGTTATCAATGCAAGCAAAATGTTCAATATCTCGATTATGCTCGAATGATACAATGAAATTAATATTATTTCTAATATTACAAAAAATCCCAATAGATATATGAAACTTGTTTTTCTTAATGATAAATTATAGAAGCATAGCACATATACTAATGAATAAAGAGCCATTATAACTCCAAATAAACCTAAAAAATTTGTTATTGATGAATATTGTTTATAGAATCCTATCAGCTTTAGTATGAACCCCGGAATCATATAATAAACCAAAGTTATTGGCAATGATATTAACAACACCAATCCTATTGATTTTCGAAGAATCTTTTTTGTATTTATATTTTTAAGATTAAGCTCATTTACTTTTGGAAACATCACTAAAGCGATTGATGATGAGGCGAAAAACACTATCTTTCCTAGAAGTGATGCTGCCCAATAATATCCCGTATCTATAGGATTAAGAAAATGCCTTACTAGCAAAACATCAATGCTGTAAAAAGCTGTTAATAAAAACATTGTTATAAATACAGGATAAGAATACTCATAAAGATCTTTTGTGTTGAACTTTTCTGGTGAAACCTTGAATATTTCCTTGAAAGATATAAATGATATCAGCCAAGGTATTAGATAAGAGAATATTATCGCGATTAGCGCTCCATTAACTCCGAATCCTAACATGATAAAAACAATTCCTAGAACAAGTTTAAAAGCACCTTCCATTATAAAATTCAATCCTAGGGCCTTGAAATTTTGTAATCCTTGTAGTATTCCGCGATTAATAGCCAATACCAAAGACAACAGGAAAATTATGGTGATAAGCACCAAAGGGATTATTGAATCTATATGCAAAAAATCTAAAATATATTTGCTTAATGCCAGAAATATTATTGAAAACATAAATCCGGCTATCAACAATTTTTTAGTAGATGCCAAAAATAGGTATTTTATCTTGCTATGCTCTTTTGATACATTATAGGTAGAGACAAATTTGGTTATTATTGTCTGAATTGCAGTAGTTAAAGGTATTATTAACAGATAAATCAAGTAAGTCAATGTTCCAAACAATCCAGATTCACTAGGTCCTAGCTTGCCCACATAGATCTGAAACAGGAAGAATAATGAATTCATAGTCAATGAAGCAATTAATAGTATTAAAGATCCCTTTAAAAAATCGCTTTTCTTTAGTTTTGATATTATTGATTCTTTCATATTACCCAAATAAGACTAGAGAAAAATAATTCAATAACAATTAAGAATATTGTTACTTGCTTTTCTGTGTATTTGCCACTTTTAGTCAAGATGTGCGGCAACGAATATATTTTATTATAGAAAGACTGCACTTTTCCATCCTTATAGTATCCATAACTTTGATTCTTGAATTTTCCACGAGCTTTTAAGAAAAACTCTATGAAAAAAGGTATTGAAACTATTAAAGCTGCTTTTTCCAAATTACCAACTATTGCTATGCAAGCTAACATTCCCCCAAGAAGGTATGTCAATGAATCTCCTGGAAATATCTTTGCGGGGTATTTATTGAACCAGAAAAACACTAGTAAAGAACCAAAGACTGCAAATGACAAAACTGCCCCTAGATAAAGATTATTGTATGCAGCATATAATCCCAGCATTCCTGTGTAAACTAAACCCATTCCAGCTTCTAATCCATTGAAACCTGCTAGCATATTTACCATGTTAGTAGCACCAATAAATCCTATTGGAACTAATAGTAATGGATAGAAAAATCCCAAATTTACATGACCTATGAAAGGCAACGTCATTGCCGTGTCTCCGGCTTTTATTGCTATCAATGGAATGGCCGCTATAACTGTGAATAATGGCTTTTGCCATTGCTTAAGCCCATAAGAGCTTTCCTTGGATTTCTTTATCAATATGTCATCCAATAATCCGATGAATAAAACTATAAGCAAGGATGTTGTAACGGCGAATAAACTAATCATTATTCCATCATCATTAATCTCCAGAAATCTTTTCGCGAATATCAATGTCATTATAGAAACAGTGATTGCCGCTCCTACAGCTAAACCCCCAGAGATTGGAATTAGAGGTTTTTTTTCTTTATTCTGATCCATCACTTCAAGATTAATACTTTTTAAGAATCTTATGAGCCATGGAAGTATAATTAATGTAGAAACAAAACTTGCTATACTTACTAATAATATTGATTTTAACATGATGAAAACATTAGGAAATTTGTTTAAAAACCTTTCTTTTGCTCCAAAAGTATCTATGTTAAATATATATTTTACCCCAATAAAGCATATATAAAGAATATTCAGCCCTAGATTTATAAAAATTTATATTGTTGGGGGAATAGACATGACTGAAAATAATTTTGATTTAACACCTTATGGAACAAATGCTACTTATCGTGTCACTGTTCCATCAGCAGAAGAAATTCTTTACAAGCCCTTTAATGTTTTAGATCATGGATTTGTCAGATTAATAGATTACATGGGTGATGATTCTGCAATTGTTCAAGCAGCTAGAGTGAGCTACGGAGCAGGAACCACAAAAAAAAGAGGAGATAGAGCATTAATAAGATACTTGATGCGTCATGATCATAATACACCATTAGAAATGGTTGAATTAAAATTTCATGCCAAGATGCCTATATTTGTAGCTAGACAATGGGTAAGGCACAGGACTGCTTCTATAAACGAGATAAGCGGAAGATATTCAGTCTTAGACAAAGAGTTTTATATTCCCGATGAAAAAGATTTAGGAGTTCAGTCAACTACAAACAGACAAGGCCGAGGCGATGAATTAAGTCCTGAAAAGGTGGTTTTTGTTTTAGGATTGCTTAAAGAAGACTCTAATAGAAATTATGATCATTATGAAAAACTATTAGAAACTGGATTAACAAGGGAATTATCTAGAATAGGATTAAGCTTGAATTTTTACACACAATGGTACTGGAAAACTGATTTGCATAATTTGTTTAATTTCCTAAGATTGAGAAAAGATGGACATGCCCAAAAAGAGATAAGAGTCTATGCAGATGCTATGGGAGACATAACAAGCAGTGTTGTTCCTAATGCTTACGAAGCATTTGAAGATTACAGATTAGAAAGCACTAAATTTTCTAGACTAGAAATGAGCGTTCTTGGAGACTTGTTAGAAACTCGCGCAGATATTCCTGAAAACATTTCAAAAATAGAAAATGATATAAAAGAATCAAAAGCTAGAAAAGATTCTGGAGTAAATTATATGGGCTTTAATTGGGACTCTACAGAATTGCAGGAATTTGCTGATAAATTGAAAAAAAATGGCTGATGAATAAAATGAGACCCGGAAGATTAATAGTTTTTTATGGAATTAACAGAACCGGAAAAATGACCTCTAGAATGGTTACTCCTGATCCAAGAATCAAAGTTACAGAATACAGAAAAAATGAAGATTTAGATTCTATAATTCTAGATTTTGTAGACAAGAATAAGTATTGGATTTATTAAAAATCTGAAAGAGATTTTTGCTTTTTCTCTTTTTTATCACTATTATTACTTTGGAACCTTGAATATGTTGCCCAGGATTTTCTGAATATATCTGGATATTCATGACCGTGCTCCTTTAAGAATTTCTTCGTAATAGGATCAGAAGGGTAACCGCTTCCAATATTATAAGGAATATATTTTTGTATTTTTTCTATTTCTTCGTCACGAGTCACTTTCGCCAATATGCTTGCTGCACCCACTGGAAAAAATCTCTCCGCTTTATGCTCAGCTACTAGTTCAGTTTTAACATTTAACTTATTTTTTACATAAGCACTAAACTTTATTATATTTGGAGAAGGACAATCTATGATAGATTTGTCTGCTTTTAATGAGTTTATTATTTCTGCCATTTTATCTGCTTCTAACCAATTTAAATTAGTTGTTTTAGATAAAACTGCTTCATCAATTTCTTTAGGGCTTATTTTTATTATTTTATATTCTTTAACTATTTTTATTATTTTTTTGTAAATTTCTTCTCTTTGTTTTGGAGAAAGAAGCTTAGAATCTTTTACTCCTATTTCTTTTAATTTTTCTATTTTATCTTCTTCTATTGAAACACCAGCTAGTATCATTGGACCGAGCATTGGCCCCTTTCCGGCATCATCACATCCACATATAATCTTGTTTTTCATATTATTAATATTGATTGTTAATTATTAATGTTTTTGTTTTAAGTTGTAGCTAGGAACTACATTTAACTTGATGTAATGCTCACGAATAGATTTTGGCAATGTGTTAAATTCTGTAATTAAGCCCCGGCATTTAGCAGAACCGCATTTGCACATCAAATCATATCCATCATCAAACATATTGACAGAATAATCTATTGTTATTTCTTCACTTTTTTTTAATATCTTTTATAGATTTTAGATATGCTTTCTTGTTTTTTATTATCAAAGCAGAGTTAGGATCGCATGAATGATTCAAGTATATCGAGAAATCTTTTGGTGTTATATAATCTGTAGCGCTTAACTGTATGGAATTCCAACGTAACGTAGTGTTCTTTATTTTTAATAGCTTATTGAAATGCATCACTTCCCCAAACAATTTGAATATTGAAGAATTTTTTTTAATATCTTTTGATGCAAATACACCTTTGCCATGACTATTAGATTCCTTTAAATGCATTCTCATAAAATATCACTAGCAGATTTTTTGGCCCATTTCTTTTAACAATGTTTCGTTCATGTAAATTGGCGCGTCAGTCCTTAGCGCGATTCCAATGCCATCGCTTGGCCTTATATCAATGCTAGTTATTTTAGAACCAGATTGCAAGAATAATTTACCTATGAAATTTTTATCTTTTATATTAGTTATTTTTACCATCAAGACTTTTATATCATAGCTTTTTAGAATATTTACAGTCATGTCATGAGTCAATGGCCTTTGATCTTTTGTCTTTGACAATGCATTGTCTATAGAATGCGTTAAATCGTCAGACACACCACCACGAACAGCCAAACAATTAGCTCCAATAACCAGTTCTTTGTCACCCGTTTCAACCGTGACTGGAACAAATCCATCTGTAGACATTTCTGGAATCGTGCTAGGAAATTTATCAATTATCAATACTATTGCATAAGCAACCAAACCAATTAATATTAATGTCAGGATTACAATTGTCAATTTATGTTTGTTATTTTTCTTCATTTATTTAATTTAGATTGTTTGTTTAAATAATTTATGAATCTTTAAATAGAATAACCTGAATCTATAAAAAGGTTTAAAAATGGCTTAAATTAGTCATATTCTATTGCCGAGGTCGCCTAACCTGGTATGGCGCTAGCCTGCTAAGCTAGTATCCGAAAGGATGTGTGGGTTCAAATCCCGCCCTCGGCGTACTTTATTTTCTTAAATTATACTCTATATCTAAATCTTCCATGACTTGTTTTACGCTAACTATTTCTTTGCACCTATATGCATTCAAACCGGCGAAAACAAAACCACCTAAAAGTTTTCCTTGTTGTGCATTTACTAGAGATTTTGCAATGCAATAAGGCGCTTCTTCACGATTGCAGCTTTTAAGGCAATGATATGTACAATTTAAAGAAGATCTTTCTCCGGATTCTACTCTTTCTAAAAATTCATTTGAAATTGCTCGACCGGGCATCCCGACAGGACTATGTATTATTCTTATATCTTCTTTTTTACAATCAATATATGCTTGTTTAAATTTTTCATCAGCATCGCATTCAAAAGTTGTTACAAACCTTGTTGCCATTTGAACTCCAGAAGCTCCAAGATCAATAAATTTCTTAATATCATACCCATAATAAATACCGCCTGCAGCAATTACTGGAATTCTTCTATCAGTTTCAAATGGTTTTATTGCAGAAACAACTTCTGTAACTATTCTTTCTAAACCATTTTCAACAAACTCTTGATTAGCTAATTCTTCTCTAGAATAACCTAAATGACCTCCAGCCATAGGACCTTCAACAATTATAGCATCTGGCAAATGACCCTGGGGACACCTAGATTTACATATCATTTCTGCTAGCCTTACAGATGATACTAT
>CAYHJT010000006.1:6883-15144 GCA_964356985.1 Candidatus Woesearchaeota archaeon | reverse complement strand
CAAATGAATACCGAACTTTAATTGGTGGTAAATATTTTGAGCCAGTCGAGGATAATCCAATGATTGGATGGCGTGGATCTTCTAGATACTATGATAAAAGATTTGAAAATGCATTCAGAATGGAATGTGTCGCGATAAAAAGAGTATTGGAAAAATTCGGATTAACAAATTTACAGATCATGGTTCCTATGGTAAGAACAACTACTGAAGGAAAAAATGTAATGAGAATGCTAAAGAAGAATGGAATCGTTAAAGGCAAGAATGGATTGAAGATTTATGCTATGTGCGAAGTTCCTTCAAATATATTATCTATAAATGCATTCTTAGACATTTTTGATGGATATTCCATAGGAAGCAATGATCTAACGCAGTTCACATTAGCTACTGACAGAGACAATGAAAGACTTAACCATATATATAATGAAAGAGACCCAGCGGTCGAGAAATTGATAGCAGAAGCGATAAAGGTTTGCAACAAGCGTCATAAGTACATAGGAATATGTGGCCAAGCACCAAGCGACTATCCGGATTTTGCTAAATTCTTGGTAAAAAATAAAATCCAGAGCATATCACTAAACTCTGATGTAGTGATTAGTACATTGGTAAAAATCAAGAAGTTTGAGCATGCATAAAATCACTGACATAAAAGCTCTAGAAATTCTAGACTCTAGAGGAAATCCAACAGTAGAAGTACATATGAATACAGTGAATTATAACGCTTATGCGAGCGTGCCGAGTGGTGCTTCCAAAGGAAAACATGAAGCGCATGAGATTCGAGATCTAGGAAAAAGATATTCTGGGCAAGGCGTAAAAAAATCTATTGAGAATATAAATAATGAAATTAAAAATAGATTGATAGACAAAGATTTGGACAATCAAAATTTCATAGATAATTCTATGATAAGGCTTGATGGAACCTATCATAAGACCAAATTAGGCGCTAACTCTATGCTTGCTGTAAGCTTAGCTTATGCGAGATTATCGGCAATATCTAGAGGAATGCCTTTGTACAAATACGTTGCGGAAATTTCTGGAAACAAAGACTTAATCCTGCCAATACCGTTCATGAATGTGATCAATGGTGGAATGCATGCAAGCAATAGCTTGGCATTTCAAGAATATATGATTGTACCTAGCGCGAATAATTTTTCTGAATCATTAAGGGTAGGAACAGAAACATATCATGAATTAAAAAATATCATAATTAAAAAATATGGAAAACAATATTCTAATGTTGGTGATGAAGGTGGATTTGCTCCAAACTTAAAATATGTCAAAGAACCTTTGGATTTAATAACAAAAGCTATAGAAAATCTTGGCTATAATAAAAATATAAAAATAGCTTTAGATGTAGCTTCTTCGTCTTTCTACAATAATAAGAATAATTCTTACAAGGTAGATAATAAATATCTAGATGTTGAAAGGTTAATAGAATTGTATGAATCTTTGATAAATAATTATGATATAATATCTATTGAAGATCCATTTGAGCAATCAAAATTTCATGATTTCAGAAAATTTACTTCAAGAAACAAAGATTTCAATGTTGTTGGAGATGATTTAACAGTTACAAACATAGAGAGGATAAAAAAAGCCATATTGCTAAAATCCTGCAATGTATTATTGTTGAAGCCAAATCAGATAGGAACATTGACTGAATCAATAAATGCTGCGAAGCTAGCTAAAAAACATAAATGGAATGTTATTGTAAGCCATAGAAGCGGAGAAACGGAAGATTCATTTATAGCTGATTTAGCAGTGGGTCTAGGAGTTGGACACATAAAATCTGGAGCCCCTTGCAGATCGGAAAGATTAAGCAAGTATAACCAATTATTGAGAATAGAAGATGAGCTTGGAAATAAAGCCAAATTCCAGAAGAAACTATTTTCAAGCAATAGAAATAAAAATTTCATAGAAAAGTTTTTATATAAAACATAGTTTTTATAATAAGAGGTGATAATGTTGAGACCAAGGGTTCTAGTTACGAGGAATATCCTAGATAGAGGTATCAATCTATTAAAAACACAATTTGAAGTAGATTTATGCAAGCAAGAAGGCCCATTGACTAGAAAAGAATTCTTGAAAAAATTAAAATCGAAGAAATACAATGCTCTGCTGACATTATTAACTGATATTATAGATGATGAAGTTTTGAATGCAGCTGGTTCACAATTAAAAATAATAGCTAACTATGCTGTTGGTTATGATAATATAGACCTGGAAGAATGCACTAAAAGAAATGTTATAGTTACTAATACTCCTAATGTTCCAAATCTAGCCGTAGCGGAACATACAATTGCATTAATGCTTGCTATAGCAAAAAGAATTCCTGAATCTGACAAATGGACAAGAAAGGGAAATTACAAAGGATGGGATCCTAACGCATTTATTGGAGTACAAATCACTGGAAAAACTCTTGGAATTATTGGTGCTGGAAGAATTGGAAGCGAAGTAGCTAAAATTGCTCATAAAGGTTTTGGAATGAAAATACTCTATACTGATATTAATAAAAATGATTACCTAGAACATGAGTTAAATGCAAAACATATTGATTTAGCAACATTACTAAGAGAAAGCGATTTTGTTTCTTTACATGTACCTGCGCTAGATTCGACTAAACACTTAATCAATCACAAAGAATTCGCGATGATGAAGAAAACTGCTTATATCATAAATACCTCTCGTGGACCAGTAATACATGAAGATGCATTAGTTCATGCACTTGAGAATAAAACAATAGCGGGTGCAGCAATAGATGTATTTGAATGCGAACCAAAATTAGTTTGTCATCCTAATAATTATCAACTAGTTGCGCATCTTGATAATATAATTTTCACGCCGCATATCGCTTCAGCAACAATAGAGGCTCGTCAAGGAATGAGCGAAATTGCTGCCAAGAATATTATTGCTGTCATGAATGGCGAAAAACCAATAACTCTTGTTAACACAGATGTCAAGATACAAGATTTCAAAAGTGGTTTAGTAACTGACGCTGCTCATTATTTCTATGCACATAATGGAATGATAATAAAAAACCTAACTGAATTGCAATTAGCTCTTGAGAAAATGGACGATGGAACATTTAACTATCATGTAAATGAAGCTAAGAATGACTTTTCTAACTGGATCCGAGAAGTAATGAAAGACCTAGCAGCAGCTGCATTGATAGGAAAATCTAAAACTAGATCTCAGGCTGTAAATGCAATAAAGCATAGAATGAAGATATTAGTTACTGCGCATTAATCTTCTAAGGTTTTATTTCCAGGCAATTCGGAATATATTTCTTTTAATGTTTTATGAGTCTTCATCTTGGAAACATCGAAGACAGTACCATAATCAAACTTAGAAACTAAGTTATAGATTGCTGTTGCTGCTTCTGCTCCACGAACTTTCTTTCTTAGACTGTCACGCTCTATGCAAACTTCTAACGGAGCTTTTAAAGTAAAAACAAAATATGGGCACTTGAAATTATCTATGATGTGTTGAATATGCTCTTTATGATAAAAACAACCATCAAAAACTATCATCTTGTGTTTTTTTAATTGCTCACGAACTTTTGGAAAAATTATTTTGTCTGCCTTTAGAAAATTCTCTAGAGGAATACCTTCATCGCCTGAATCTATTCTATCTAGTCCATTATCTGCTAGAACATCATCTATTGGAACATGAAACCCATTGAATTTTTTCACTAACTCTTTGGCTATTGTAGTTTTGCCTACGCCAAGAGATCCGCGAATTATTACTATGTATGACATAAAAAAATTTAGAAATTACTAGTATTAAAATTTATCCTTATGAGAAATCATTAATTTTCTTTAACTCTATTAGATTCATACAATCTCATTAAATAATCAAAAGATTTTCTATCGCTTTCTTTTCCAAGATAAAATTGATTAGCCCAAGATATCCCATCACGCCAGCTTTGCAAAAGTATATGGTCAATATCTCCGGTCCTCATGCTCCTGTCAAACTTTAAATAATAAGAACTGTCTGGAACTTGAAATCTATTCATAATTCTTAATTCATCATGATTACAAGAAATCTTTGTATACATAGGAAGTCTTTCTGCAATAGAACCATATTCTAGTGGATCTGCATACGTGTTTTCTATCCTTAATCCATTTGTTATATAGACCCCATCAATAGGTTTTTGATTAATTATTGGTGGTGCTTCATCTCCACAGCCGTTTAAAGCTAGAACTAATGCGCTTAATGTCGCTATTTTTTTGATTGTTTTCATTTTAGTTTTTATTTAGTTAAATTTCTATGTAAAATTACAAGAATTGATAATTTATAAATCTTTCTATTTGTCACCACTTATTAGACATTACAAGCGCAAGGCAGGATTCGAACCTGCGAATACCGGTTTTGCAGACCGGGGCGTTAGGCCACTTCGCCACTTGCGCAATAAATAAAACGGGCCCTACGGGATTTGAACCCGCGACCTATTGCTTGCTTCTATAGAATAGAAGGCAATTGCGCTATCCAGGCTGCGCTAAGGGCCCATATCAAAAATGACGAAAACTATATTTATAAAACTTTTCTTTCAAAGAACACAGTCCATAAAATCTGCCGACGTCCATTAAGTAATGTGGAGTGTCTATAAAGGAAGTTTTTTATATCTTTAGGTTTTGGTAAATTTATGACAATTTGTATTGCGGCAATAGGTAAATTAAATAATGAAGAAATTATCGTATTTGCTACTGATCATATGATTACAACTCCAAATGGACAATTTGAACATAGTATAGCAAAATATAAGGAATTAAATGGTAAAAACGCAGCAATGTTAGCTGGAGCAGCCTTATTATTTGATGAATTAGTAAATACTGAATCTGTTATAATTCCAAATATTAAAAAAGATATTTTTGAAAATTTTAAGAAAAAAAGATTAGAAGTAATACAAAATGAGATATTAAATGTTTACAGAATTGATCAGGACTTTTTGATAGAATCGCTAAAAAATCAAATTCCAAATCAATTTATAAATACTATGTTAGAAAAAATATCTTCATTTAATTTAAATACTCAAATATTATTAGTTGGTTTTGAAAATGGTATTTCACATATAACTGAAATTAATGAATCTGGAATATTTGATTTTAGAGATATTAATTTTCATACTATAGGTACTGGATCAGTACAAGCATCAAATACATTATTATTCCAAAAACATTCTAAAGAAGATAATTTAGAAACTACTGTTTATAATGTATATAAGGCTAAAAGAAATGCAGAGGTTATGCCAGGAGTTGGTAAAGAAATGGATTTATTGATTCTTACAAAAAAAGGAATAATTAAACTAGGTAATGAAAAAATTAAAATACTACAAGATATTTATCAGAAAGAATTAGAATTTGGTAAAACTAATCAAAAATTAAAAGATCTTAAAATTATTTAACATGTTAACCAAACAAAAAAAGGAAAATGAGTACTTATCATTAAGAGAGAGTTTTCTTATAGATTTAAACAAAAATATAAAAAAACAAATAAATAAATATGATTCTATTGGATCAATAAAAGAATTAAAAAAACAATTTAATATAGAAGGATAGATAAAAAATTTATAACCTTTACTGTAATATTGATTCTAGGTATAATTATCTCTAGGTATATAGAAAATAATCTTTTAGATAATCCCAACGCAAATATTGAAACGTGGATTATAGCTTTATTTATTATTTATATTTTATATAAATTTTCTAAGAGTAAATAAGTCGCACTTTTTCATTTAAAATTATTTCAAAAATGCTTCGCAATAATTGTCAGATTATAAACCAATGCCTTCAAAAGCAGCTCACAATCCCTAGCAGCTATTTTTTTAGATCTTAAATAATTCAAGTTCTTTCTTTTGATAGCTGAAAATATTCCTTCAACAATAGCACGATATTTATACGCTTCTCTCCAAACATCTGGATGATTTCTGTATAAATCAAGCTTTTCTTTCCATATAAAGCTCTTAGGTCTTTTCAATGTAGAATTAGATCTAAACTTTGGATATACATCATTTATGCCAATATCATAGCAGATAGCATAATTCTCCTTGCTACAGTATCCTGCGTCCGCTATAACTCTTTTTATATTAAATCCATTCTTATGAGTAATGTTGATCATATTAGAAAAGTGCAACACGTCATTTGAAGTTCCTTCTGTTGTAACCGCATAAGCAATTATCTTGCTTTCCTTAAAACAAGCAATATGCAATTTTCTAGTCTTCTTCATATTATCTGTCTCTCGATTGTAAACTTGTCTATAACCACCACCATACATTTTAGTAGCCAGCCATGTACTATCTAAAATTAGTGTGCTATCTGTATCTAAAAAGAACAACGCAGAAGTTTGTATTAAATTTTCCAATATTTTCTTGATCTTTTCTGAATTTGAATATTTATTAAGAACGCTTCTTGAAGGGATTGTTTTAATCATTCCTTCTTCAAGCATTTTATTTATATCAGATCTTGATCTTCTATAAGATGTGCTTGTATAAGACATCATCAAAAGGCATTTTAGAATATCATTAATATCTGCGCTAGGCCTTCCTGTAATGCTCTCTTTAGTAAAATCAAACTTATCTATAAAATCACACATTAAAGGAATGAATTTCTCACGTTCTTGTTCTAATGAATATTTGTTGGGTTTTAGTATTTGAGTTTCTATCATTAATTATTAGGTACCTAATAGATATATAAATGTGTCGGTACCTACATTAGTTTATTTATATATTAACTTATATACATTTAATATATATTTAATAAAAACCGAAAGGTTTATATATTATAAGCTGCACATTTAGGTAGTAACATTAATTTATATATTTAATCAATATCTTTCTAAAATGAAAACTAGAGATGTAGTTAAAAAAATAAACGGTATACAGACCATAAAGTCTATAATGAGTATTCTTAATATTAACAAAAGTAAAGCAATTTATTTAGTTTATAAATTAAGAAAAAAAGGATATGTAATTACAAAACAAGATTCACATCATTCTAGAATTTATTTTATATCCTCACAAAATTTACTTGGAGGGGAAAGTTATTTAGATATTTTAAATAAATATTCTCCAATAAAAATCTCTTCTTCTGAAGTCTATAAAATTTATGGAAGAAATATTTCTATAGAAGAAACAATAATCTATTCAATTAAAACACATAAATTTAGATATATTCTTTCTTCTTTAGCATTATTCAAAAGAATAGAAAATTGGAGTGAATTATATAACTTATCTAAAAGAAATAATTTAATTCGAGAAGTTGGAGCATTATATGAGTTAATAGAAAGTAATTTCCCAAAAGTTAAAAAAATTAATAAAAAATTTTTAAATATTGGATTACCTAATAAGGATGATAATTTTAATTATATAATTCCAAATATTAAGTCTAAAGATTTTCATTCTATTGAAGAAAAATGGAAAGTTTATATACCTTTTAATAAAGAAGATTTAATGGAGTACAAAAATGATTTCTATAAAAGATCAAACAAATCTATTAATAGAATTAGGCAACAAACTTCCTAAAGAAACAATAGTCTATGCAATTGGTGGCACCGCTATGATGTTTTTAGGGTTTAAAGAAGCTACAAAAGATATTGATTTAGTGTTTACTAATAAAGAAGATAGGGATATGTTCAAGAAAATCGCTAAATCTCTTGGATATAAAGAAATGGATTCTGTAATAGTATATGGTGTTAGAAACAATAAACCAGAAATGATAAACTTAGGTGATTCAAGATTAGACTTATTTTGCTTAGAAGTTATAGATTATATATTTTCAGAGAGCATGCAAAAAAGAGCATCACAAACACATCAATTTGGTAAACATTTAATTTTAAAAATAGCAGATAAACATGATATAATTGTAATGAAATGTGCGACAAATAGAACAAAAGATGAAGAAGATATTGTAAATATTGTAAAAGAAAAAGATATTGATTGGAATATTATCATTGAAGAAATTAAGATACAAGTTAACTTAGGAAAAGAAAGGGGTTATTTAGAGATGGGTTTTTTGTTAGAAAAATTGAAAAATGAACATAAATTAGATATTCCTAAAGAAGCTGGAGATAAATTATTTGAATTATTAGAATATCAAACAAGGGAAAAAAAACAAAAATATGATTCTTTAGAATCATTATAATCACATAGGTACCTAAATATTTAAATATAAGTTATTCTAATATATTATTATGAAATTACAAAAACAATTATCAAGAAAAGTTGGTGATTCTACCTATCATAAATATGTTGTAGTCGTACCTACTCT
>CAYHJT010000006.1:0-6873 GCA_964356985.1 Candidatus Woesearchaeota archaeon | reverse complement strand
TGTAAAAATATTGCATTGGGAAGAAGACACTGAACTTAAATGCAATATTAGAGATGGAAAATTGGTTATTGAGAAGGTGTGAATATGAATAAAAAACAATGGTCTGTTTTAGGAATTGGACTTGGAATTATTAGTCTAATTATGTTTTTTGAATCAAACTATGGTTGTATGTTATTTGAATCAAGAGATAGTATGAGAACTTGTAGTAATGTTTATAATTTAACAGCAAATGTTTTAGGAATTTTGGGATTCTTATTTTTAATTTGTGGCCAATTAGAAAAAGAAAAATAGTTGTTAATATTTAATTTACTAAGATGGATACCAACTTAACTTTAACTTTGGGATTGGTTTTTGATATTATTGGAGTTATTATCTTGACTCTTGTATCTATTATTGATTATTCTCATCAAAGGATCTATGGGGAGAAAGAATGGTGGAAGAAATATTGGTGGATGGGAAGGGTACCTATCTATAGAGATACTAAAACATTTAGACTAAAAATAAAATTGAATCGTAAAATAGTAATATATGGGTTTATACCACCTAAGATTCATTGGGAGACTATAGGTCTTATATTTATTTTAATAGGATTTTTCTTACAACTAATGATATATTTAACTTAGTAACTAAAAGGGCAACTTAGGATTTATAAGGCAATCCCGTTTTTGGGTTTGTATTTATTGTCGTAGTTTATATTTCTTAGAATCGATCCAGGACATAATATCAAAAAGCAACACTATAAATATCAACACAACCATAAATTTGGTAAAATTAATTATTACTTCATTTACTTTTCCATACATTGCAATCAAACCTAAACACCAAATTATTGAAAAGCCATATATTATCAATAATATTATTTTTAAAAATCTGAATATATAAATTCCAAAACCCATCGGAAATAAATCATTCTGTAAAAAAGTTAGATTATTTAGTTTTTTATGTTGACCAATAAATTTATACTCTTGTTCTATTTCTTTACATATCTCATACTTTATTTTTTTACTTCTATCAGCTCGTTCAATTAAATAACTAAAATATGCTAGAATAATAGTTCCCATAGATAACATAAACAAATTATATAAAAGAATTCTGGGTCTGTCTGTCCAGAAGATATGAAGAATCCATGATGATAAAGATACCCCTAAAGCCATTAAAGTCCAAATCATATTATTATGGTGTTCGGCAGATTCTTGGGCTTTTTGATATTCTATAAGTCTTCTTTGCTCAATTTTTTCTTCTTCTATCATAAATATTTGTATAAAGAAAATATTAAAAACCTATCTTAAAATAGTTTATAGACACTTTATGGACACCCTAAAGTTTATGGACTGTCTACTTTCAAAGTTAATAATAAGTATTAAAAACTTCTTTTGTTTTTCTAAATAAATGACACATATACAATTAGAATATTCTAAGATCACAAATTACATATACATTGGCACCAATATGTGCAACAATAAAACATGTAGCATGCATTTCGGAAAACTAAAAAAATTGAATATCAAAGCAGATATAGATCTAGAAAGCGAGAGAAATGAAGATCCCCATGGCGTTGAAGCATATCTATGGTTGCCAACGAAAGACAACACCTCACCATCTCCAGTACAATTATCAATTGGCGTTAAGTACATTGATGATTTTGTTAAAGCAAAAAAAAGAATTTATGTGCATTGCAAATTAGGACATGGGCGAAGTCCAATGCTAGTCATCGCATATTTCATCCATAAAGGAATGAAAATGAAAGAATCATTAGCATTTGTAAAGAAAAAACGCCCTGAAATACACCTTAATAAATTGCAGTTAAATGCTTTAAAGAAATTTGAAAAAAATATCAAGAAAAAATGATTATTTCTTTTTAGGTTGTTTTTTAGTATTTGAAAGTCCGAAATTATAAACTACAGCGCCATATCCTTGATCTATTGTTGTTGTATTTTCCTGATTTCTTGTTTGTTTAAATCCAATTCTGAAATCAACATTAGTATCATTTTGCAAAGGCTTTTCGAAATTCAAGAATGCCCCGTAACCAACATATGTTTCTCTTCTAATTTCTGTATCGCTAACATAACCGCTTGAAAAAAAGCCTCGTGATTGCTCATAAAAATTTCTGTTGTATTGAGCATTTTGATATGAACCTTGTATTCCTATGCCCATGTCCATAATTCTATAGATTGCATTTACATCTAAAGAGATAATATCTAATGATTTTGATCTTTGTGATGCGCCGGAACTAAAAAAACCGTATGAACCAGAAGAATGTTGTTCTGCCACAGATGACATTTTGTTTAATTGAAATTCTAACTTGAAAGGATCTGATTCTTGAGCAAATAATACTCCGTAAACTGGACCAGAAGGATAAACTTCTCCTATGTCACCGCCTAAATTGACCCAACCAGCGGTTACCCCAATGTATTGATTACTATCACCTTGCGCTTTGGATTCTTGAGGCATTATCAATGAACCAGCGACTAATGCAGCTAAGCCTAATCTTTTAACATTAGAAAATCTGCTAGAATTAATTTTACTTGGTTTTTTTGAATTAGTCATTTTGTGCCTATGATTTAATTGCTATAATAATTAGCATTTTTAATCGATTTATATAGTTTTCTATTATATATATTATAGAATCTATTTAAGTCAACGAAAGTAATTTAAACTTATATTCTATTGAATCAAAGAATGGAACTAAGTAATGAGCAAAACAAGATAGTAAAGAAGTGGCAGAAAAAATGGCAAGAAGCCAAAATATTTGAGCCTAAAGATCGAAAAGGCGACAAATATTACTGCTTAGACATGTTCCCTTATCCTTCTGGCAAGCTACATATGGGCCATGCTAGAACTTATTCTATATCAGATTGCTATTCCAGATTTAAGAGATTACAGGGATTTAATGTGTTACATCCCATTGGATATGATTCTTTGGGATTACCTGCGGAGAACGCAGCCATAAAAAATAAATCACATCCAAAAGAATGGACAGAAAAATCCATCGCGCTAATGAGACAAGGCTTTATTGATATGGGATATAGCTATGACTGGAGTCGAGAAATAAAAACATATGATTATGATTATCAAAAATGGGAGCAATTCTTATTCATAAAATTCTACGAGAAAGGACTAGCATACAGAAAAAATTCCTTTGTCAACTGGTGCCCTAAAGATAATACTGTATTGGCAAATGAGCAAGTAATCGATGGAAAATGCTGGCGCTGCAAGTCTGAAGTGGAAGAAAAAGAGCTTGAGCAATGGTTCTTCAAAATAACAGATTATGCAGAAAGACTTCTTCAAGACATAGATAATTTAGAGAATTGGCCAGAGAGAGTCAAGACAATGCAGAAGAACTGGATTGGAAAAAGCATTGGCACTGAAATAAATTTCAAGATAAAGGATTCTGAGGATGTAATAACTGTATTTACAACAAGGCCAGATACAATATTTGGAGTTACTTATATTGTATTAGCGCCAGAACATAGCTTATGTTTAAAATTAATTCAAGATACAAAATACGAAACTAAAATAAAAAAATTCATTAAAGAAGTGAAGAAAGAATCTAAGATACAAAGAACTTCCGAGAATGTAGAAAAGAAAGGAGTGTTTACTGGATCTTTTGTAATAAACCCATTGAACAATGAAGAAGTCCCAATTTACATTGCGGATTATGTTTTACTAGACTATGGAACTGGGGCAGTGATGGGGGTTCCGGCGCATGATCAAAGAGATTTTGAATTCTCTAAAAAATATGACTTGCCAATAAAAGTAGTAATAACTCCTAGCGACAAAATTCTTGATTACAAAAAAATGAAAGAAGCATTCTTAGAGGAAGGAATTTTGATTAATTCAAATATCTTTAATGGCATTCAAAGCAATGAAGCGATTTATAAAATATCTAAGCATATAGAAGATTCCAGTTTTGGAAAAAGAACAGTTAATTACAAGTTGCGAGATTGGTTGATATCGCGTCAGAGATATTGGGGAACGCCAATTCCAATGATACATTGCGATAAATGCGGAATAGTTCCTGTGCCTGAAAAAGATCTACCGGTAGAATTACCTAACAAAATAGAGTTCACCGGAAAGGGAAATCCCCTAGACATCGATTCTTTCAAGAATGTCAAATGCCCAAAATGTAGAAGCGACGCTAGAAGAGAAACAGATACCATGGACACCTTTGTTAATTCTTCATGGTACTTCTTGAGGTATTGCGATACAAAATATGACAAAGGACCTTTTGACAAGAAAGAAGTGAAATATTGGATGCCAGTTGATACTTATATTGGAGGTATAGAACATGCAATACTTCATTTACTATACTCGAGATTTTTCACTAAAGTCCTAAAAGATATGGATATGGTTGATTTTGATGAGCCTTTCAATAATCTATATACTCATGGCATGGTATTGAAAGACGGCGAAGTGATGTCCAAGTCCAAAGAAAATGTTGTTGCACCAGAAGAAGCATATGATAAATATGGAATTGACACATTAAGAACATTCTTGTTATCTGGATCTAGCCCCGAAAAAGACATGGAATGGAGCGAAGAAGGAATCAATGGAACATCTAAATTCCTGAAAAGAGTTGAAGACTTATGTGACTTCAATGAATTCAGCGATGTAAAATCTAAAGATGAATATCTTAACAGCAAAATGCATTCTACACTGAAAAAAATAACTGATAATCTAGAAATCTTTCAATTCAACATGGCATTAGTAACATTGTATGAATATGTAGATTACATAAAAAAAATACAATTTCAAGTTTCTAAAGAACAATATCTTAAATCCGTAGAATCTTTACTTCACATGTTAAACCCTTATGCACCGCATGTTACAGAAGAGCTTTGGGAAGAGTTAGGACATAAAGAATTCTTATCAACATCTAGACTGCCAAAATATGAAGAACATAAAATTAATGAGAAATATGAGTCCATGGAAAAAACCATAGAAAACATAAATTATGATATAACTTCTGTTGTAAAATTATTGAAGATAGAACCAAAAACAATAACATTATTTATAGCAGAGCAATGGAAATTTGAATTCTTTGGTCACTTGAAAAAAAGCATGGAAAAAACAAGGGATGTATCTGAATTGATAAAAGAAACCATAAAACATGGTGATGAAAAAGAAGTTCCTAGATTGATTAACATGATACTAAAAGATCCTGCAAAAATGCCTTTAGCAGTATTAGATGAAAAATCGGAATTTGAACTTATGAATGAAGAGAAAAATTCTATAGCCAATAAATTCACGTGCGAAGTAGAAGTTTTGAAAGCTTCTGAATCAACTGAATCAAAAGCCAAACAAGCTCTTCCTGGAAAGCCGGCAATATTAATAAAATAAAATATATTCTTTTAATGCATGACTTCAACTGAAATTGAAGCTATAGAAATTTATTTAAGTTAATATTAAATGATAAGAACATGGCAGAAGAAGAAACATTCATCATGGTTTCATTGGAAGACCAAAAATCGAAAGATTTAGCGCAAGTAATCAGCAATGATACTAGTAGGAAAATACTCAATTTTCTTGGTAAAAGAGAAGCTGGAGAAGCTGAAATATCAAAAGAATTGAACATACCAATATCAACCGTTCATTATAATGTTCAACAGTTAACAAAAGCGGGATTATTAGAATCAAAAGAATTCAAGTATAGCGATAAGGGAAAAGAAGTCAATATCTATACAGTATCTAAAAGAATAATAGTAATTGCTCCAAACAACAATAAAAGCATGAAGGATATCCTAAAAAGTTTGTTGCCTTTATTTGGAATAAGCATTGCATTATCATTTTTGATTCAAATTATTGCAAATAATCTTCCTTCTTCTGAAAATGCACCTATGCTAGCAACTCAAAAAATTGCCGAATCTTCTGGAGCTCCAGTGGTAGCACAAACAATAGCTCCTAGTGTTCCATTGTATGGATTATGGTTTTTCTTTGGATCTATGTTTATACTAATCACTTATATGATGTATTTATCAATAAAAAGAAAATAAATTACCAAAAGTTTTAAATAAAATAAATAGTTTTAATGTCTATGATTAAGTTTTTTAAGACTTTAGAAGATTTCAAAAAAGAGGTAAATTCTTTAAATCTTAACGTAAATTTTGAAAAAGTTACAGACATAGATTTCACTTTCTTTGAACACGGCGAGGAATTTACTCTTATATATGTACCAGATTATGATACATTTAATCCAGAAAATCTGTTATTAGTTCATAAAAAAGAAGTTTATATTTATACAACAAAAAATTTCAACCATTATGAAAAAAGCTTTGGATTAATTCTTAAGAAACCTTTTGGTGAAAGCACAGTATCCATATTGCTTCTTCTGAAAGGAATATTAAAGAATTATTCGCAGGAATTTGATAAAATACGCCAAGACCTTAGTGACTTAGAAATAGACCCACATATAGAAAAAATAGAAGATTCTGGAAGAAGATTAAGAAGATTAACTGATCGGTTTGAAGAACTGGTTCAATTGATAATAATACTAAAAGAGCGAGAAATCAAGGAGTTCAACACCTCCTATATAAAATTTGATTATGATATGTTAAATGCTGAAGGAAGATATTGGCTAGAAAGATGCAGAAGTCATACTTACAGAATAAGCTCATTAAGGACAAAATCTGAAATGAAATCTAATCGTGAGCTTAACGCAACAATGAGCAGATTAACATTAATAATGACTTTCTTGACAATTATAGGGATTGTTATTAACGTCCCAGCAACTCTTGGAGCAATATTTGGAATACCTGCCTTTTCAGATGCTTACTTCAAGAATAATATTCCTTTAATGGTGTTTACCCTTATAATTTCTACACTTTTATCTATATTCCTTGGATATATCTACTGGAAATCTTTAAAATTAAAATA
>CAYHJT010000005.1:0-16657 GCA_964356985.1 Candidatus Woesearchaeota archaeon | reverse complement strand
GATTTTATACTTTGATTTGAAGAATTATAATTTTCAGTGGTTGCAGCAAAATAGAAGTTGCTTTTTTGCTTGATTCTTCCAACATTGTCATAATAAGTATCTTGAACTATTTGAGTATCGTTATTTAATTGATTGCTTCCTTCTGTAGTGTTAAATCCACTCCATAATTTTATGTTTAATGTATTGATGTTGTATGAAGAATTTTGTGGGATTCCATTAAGGTTGGGTGTATTTAGAGTATACCAAATGTTGTAATTTCCTTCAGTTTCTCCTATTCTAAAATAATTATTTCCTTGATAAGAAGTATTCTCCCATATGATCCAATAATTATTTCCGTTAATAAGATTTGGTTCATTTCCTTTTGTCCAAGTAACATTATAAAATCCAAATTGATTATAAATTATATAGATTTCAGAAGAATTTTGTCCAACTTGGCTACCTATACCGCCAGTAGAATTTACGTTATGAATCGCAATATGAAAATTTGAACTGTTTCCATTATGGGTATAACTTATATACATAAATAATATTGATAAGTTATAGTTTCCATTAGCTGTAAAATTTACAAGACTAAACGTATTTAAACCTTGATATTCAAAATAATTAACGCCTGCATCTATAAAATTTCCAAGGGATTGCCTTAACTGAGGTAAATCATTCTGTGGTGTTGTGTTTGTTTGTGGATCAGATTTTGCTTCTGATTTTGTTTGTATTAATCTATTGAATCCATCGTAAAATGAATATGTATTTAAGGTATTATTGGTTTCAGATATTTCTCTCACAAATAGTTTTATTGATATAGGGCTTTTGCTAAAATCATAAATATATTTTTTAGTTGGATATTGAAATGAATCATAAGGTTGTATTTCTTGCATAATTCTTCCTAAAGAATCATAAACATAGTAAATGGTATTTTTGTTTGAGTTGGTTTTATTTAATAAATTTCCAGTTCCCAAATCATAGGTATAATCTATTATTTGGTTATTAGCATTTATTGTTCTATCTACAAATGTATTTGTTAAGTCTTTTAAACCATAAATATTCTGTGTCAAATAATCCTTTGCATCAGTTATATTTGCTAGATTTCCATTATTTGTATAATTATAGTTTATTGTAACATTTTTTGTTGAATTTTGTTTATTTATTATTTGAGTTAAATATCCTTTAGTTGGAGCCTGATTATAATTTAAATTATCATATTTATACCAAGACTCTCTAAGCTTTGAAGAATTGCTATAATCCATAACATAATAATATTTAGGTTTGTTTACAATCCATAATATTGAATTATTTAAGTATTCATAACTTTCATAATAATTTCCGGAATCTGTTAAATGTTCTATAAATATGATATTTCCAAACTCATCATAGTTATAGGTAGTGTTTAGTGTTCTGTTGCCAACTGGTTGTCCATCAAAGCGTATCTCTGATGAGATATTTAACAAAGGTATAAAGTAATTGTTTATTATTTTTGCATCAAAAACATTTTGAATTCTCTTGAATATACTATTAGAATTACTATAAATTTCAGTCATTACTTCTTTTCCTTGTCTTGCTGTATCTTGATAGAACCAATGCTGTATTGTAGAATTATCGGCTCTTATCTGTTTTGTGTAGCAAAATCCTCTAAATTCCTTTTCAGCATAATTATAAGAACCTCCAGAATAAAGATATTTAGTGATTTCATAATTTAATATTGGATATTGAACAATATTTGTTTTATTAGACACTAGCCATACATTAAATGGTAGTATTGACTGCTGATTATAACAAGACAAGTTAACATTAGAAGAATATACTGCTGATGGAACATAATCTATTTTTGTTATTCCTCCAAATTCATTAGTGATATTAGACAATAAATAAGGTTGAGTATTGTTATTTATCCATGTAAACACGCTAGGGTTAGTTCTACCATTTCCTCTAACTAAATCTGCTAATCCATCTCCGTTTACATCCGCTAATCTAACTCCTAAATCATATCCATTACTATCTGTAAAGCAACCAATACCATTATTATAATCATCAATACATGTCGGCAATAGCCAACTATTATCTTGTTGCCAGCCATGACCATTATTAATCCAAACTCCCGAAGACCAAGTAGGTTTTCTGCTAGATCTTACCAAGTCAACCAAACCATCTCCGTTTACATCTGTTATTCTAAGGCCTGTATCTTTTTCATAGCCATCTACAAAAGTTGTGGGTATTATCCAAATATCATCTTGAGTCCAACCAGTTCCATTAT
The DNA here is from genome assembly GCA_964356985.1 of Candidatus Woesearchaeota archaeon. Lineage (GTDB taxonomy): Archaea > Nanobdellota > Nanobdellia > SCGC-AAA011-G17 > JAGVZF01 > CAYHJT01. The sequence continues at coordinate 14,409 of CAYHJT010000005.1, read as the reverse complement.
TTATCCAGGTTCTGTCGGGTCCATTTTTATAATTTCCTCTAACTAAATCTGCTAATCCATCATTATTGACATCTATTATTCTAACCCCTGTGTCATTAGTAGTTGGTTTAGAAACAAAGCAACTTGCATCAAAATCATTAGAATTTGTACAATCTGGAAGCTGCCAAGAATAATCTAATTTCCAACCAGTTCCATTATTTATCCATATAGTGTTATAAGGGCTTCTTCTTTGATTTCCTCTTACTAAATCTATTAGCCCATCTCCGTTTACATCCGCTAATCTAACTCCAGTATCTTCATTATCTCTTATAAAACAACTTGCACCATTATTTCCACATTCTGGAAGATTCCAACTGGTACTTTGTGTCCATCCATGACCATTATTAAGATAAATTTTTGAATTAGGACTAGTCTTACCATTTCCTCTAATTAAATCAGGAAGTCCATCTCCATTAATATCTTCTATTCTTACTCCATTATCTAGATAATATTGATCTGTAAAACACATGTTAATGCCTAAACTAGGGCTACATTCTGGAACAGTCCAACTTAAATTTTCAATCCAACCAGTTCCATTATTTATCCATGTTTTTGCAGCAGTAGAAGCACCTCTTGCAAGGATTAAATCAAGTAATCCATCAGCATTAGCATCAATAAGTCTAACTCCATTATCATAATTGCTGTCATCAACAAAACATCCATAATTCTGACTTGCAGTAGTACATTCAGGGAGGATATAGTCAGTTATTTGGCTATTCCATACATTTGAAGGATTAGTTAAATAATAATTAAATTTCATTGGGAGAAGTGCAGTCACAGAATCAGAACCATAAACAGTTATATTTGAAATAGCACTTTTTGTATTATAATTAAAATTATTGTAACTAATAAAATATAGATTAACAAGGTTATTATTTACTGTAATGTTTATTTTGTATAATCTTCTTGAGTTTTGTTTCTTGTTTCCATTATCATAACCATATCTTAAATCCAGTCTGTCTGAAGGTTCATAAATAAAATCAATTCTTTTAGCTCGATCGTTATTATATGTTATGTTCATTAGATAAGTAGTACCAATATCATTTGCAAATTTGTTTTCTGAATATTTGTAGAATATGCTGTTATTGTAAGTGTCATTTACTAAATCAATATACCACTTGGTTACAAAATTATATTGATTAGCTAATAATTCAGAATCGTTATTAAATCCAAATCTATAGTTAGTTCCGTCTTTTGTCTTTAATATCCAATATTGTCCATTTGTATTGGGGGCTCCATTTTTACTCTCTATATATAAGAAAGATTCTATTTTTGTATGAAATCTATTTTCACTTGAGACATAGATTAAGTCATAAGAATTTCCATCTAATACTAATTGAAATGAATCATCATTTAAATTTATAATAGTAGAATTAACATTTCTCTTAATATAACTCTCTGAAATTCTCCAACCTTCTCCCAAAAATGAAGGACTACTTAAAGTATCATGGCTATTGTAAATAAATCTTACAGAGGGTGCTAAACCATTTGTTCCTGGGGGCACTTTTATATCATATGAATAAATCATGCTCCCAGAATAAATATCTGTGTATGTAAAACTGTCTGAGTTTAAACTTGAAGCTCTTGGAACTGTTGGTTCATAAATATAAGGAAGTCTATCTACTGAGTTTAAATCATCTGCTAAAGATAATGGGGTAATCAACAATAAAAATAATAATATTACAAATAAAGTATTATTAAATTTTAAGATTATTATATCTATTTCCATACAACAACTCCAGATTTTGATAAATATAAAATGAAATCAGTAATGAAATAAGTAATTATCAAAAATGAAATAAGTGCTAATACTGTTAATAAAAGTTGAGAGTATCTGTTGCCTATTTTTTTTAATATTTTATTTTTATATTTTATTTTATTAAATAAAATAAATAATATATCAAAAGCCCACCATATACCTAATCCACCAAACGTGACTAGTTTAACTACTCCAAATCTATTTTGTAAATAAAGCCTATCCAATCCAATCCATCCAAAAAATATGGATAAAATTATGACTAAATTCCAATTTTTTTCTTCATTTTTATTAATAGAATTACTAAGATAAGCACTGCTAAAACTTATTATTATTAAAATGATAAAAAATATTAATGTATTAATATTTAAATTTCTCGTTATTATTATAAAAAGTATTATTGGAATTATAAATACTAAAAATTTAATAAATTTGTTGTTATGTAAGTTTTCTTCAATACTAAATATGTTTTTTAATTCATTTTTATTTAATTTTTTTTGTTTTTCTATATCCAACAAATAAATTATTATACCAAATATAAGAAAAGATATTCCTATTAACATAGAAATAACTCTTAATTTTATATTAAAATTAAAAAACGTAATGAATATTAATATAAATCCAAATATAATAATAAAGTTGCTTAGATTGTTTAATTTATTTATATTTATCATTTTTTTATTATTTTATCTTTATATCCCCCATCTTCATTTGTTCTATAAATAATAGATCCATCTAAGTTATAAACATAATAACCATTTTTCTGCTGTATTTGTTTTTGAATATTTATAGGTTGAACATTATTTAATGAGTGATCCTTTATTTGATTATTGTGAGTATAGTCAATTCCCAAATTATTGTGAGATTGTTCATACTTTTTATCGATATCAGATTGTTTTTCTGAATTATATCTTAATAATTCTTCAAATATCAAATCTATATTTCCAGGATTATCCAATGCATGAATAGTATCAACTAAAATTGTTCCCCCAGTTATCAAAACGTATGGTGAAATATATGGCAAACTAATAATTGCAATTCCTGAAAAGAATCCTGCCCCTGCCCCAATTTCAGTAGATTTTAGTGCTTCACTAAAACTAAATTGATTTTTATTAATATAAGTTTGTAAGCTATAATCTGCAAATCCACTAATAGCCCCAATAGTTGTAGTTGCCGCAAGATAAAGTAAAGGATTATTTCCAGTAGGATCAACATACTTATACGGATTATTCCTAACATAAGAATATCTATTCAAATCTTGTGGATTATAAATATCTGGAATATTCATGTCAGGTTGTATAAATCTAGACACGTAAGGACTATAATATCTAGCACCATAATATTCTAAATTAGTTTCTCTATCTTTTTCTTTTCCAGTGTATAGATACCTAGAAGATCCGCCCTCAGTTACTAACCCATAAGGATCATAATTGGTTAGATCTACCACATCACCAGTGATATTAGTAATTAAGCTAGTTGATCCTAAATGATCCGGATGATAGAAATAAAGCTGATTGTCATATCTTCTTTCAGCAACTAGCGAATCTCGGTCATAATAATAAGTTGTGTTAAATACTCCAGAACTATTTCTAATCTGAACAAAATTTCCTATGTAATAAATAGACTGATTTCCGGTGGCAGAGACTAAAAGTTTCTTTATCCTGTTGCCGTCAGCATCATACCAGTATTGGGCAATTATGTTTCCATTAGCATTTAACTGTCGAACTCTTATCAATTTATTAAAAGAATCATACTCATAATATTGACCAAATCCATATATCAAATTGCCATTTGCATCATAGCTAAAGCTGTAATTTACAATGTATGTATAAGTAATATTCAATAAAGGCTGGCCATAAGTAGATTCTGCCATTGACATATTATTATATTCATTGCATCCTTGTTCCTGCTGCCAATAAGGGCTGATTCTAAAATCAGTGTTTCCTGTTTGATTTATTTTGGATATGTTAACAGGAATCTGGTAATAATTTGGAGCTCCGAATGTGACAGAGGTATAATAAGAACCGCTGCTATAATCACTAGTGTCTAGACTATTTCCAATGAATGTTCCGTCATAAATGTAATGCTCCCATGTAATATAGAAGTTACAAGGTCCTGCGCCACCATCTGTAGCATCAATAGCCTGGTTTTCTACTAACCTTAAGGAAGCTTTTGTTATGTTTACATTAGGTCCTAAATAAACAGTTGGAAAGCTATAAAATACATGGTAAATATTTCCGCTTGAATCATAGCCGCTTGGTCCGTTTAATGAATTTGTTATAGCGTTATAGCCAGTATAACCATCTCCTACAATGTAGCCATCAATTGAATAACTACTGTTCATATAAATATAGGGATCCAAGTCATTGAATCCTTCTTTCAAATTAAATATTCTTACGGAATTGTCATTTACATCTAAGTCATAATTATTCCTTGCTAAATCATTATAGTCTAGTATTAATGAATCTCCAATGTAGATTCTGTTATCTGATGATTTTACTGGGACATTGCTGCTGTAGTCAAATCCAAATGCAGTTATTCCATTAGCATTGGTGAAATTGCTTCCGAACTCAAAATAATCCCTGTTTTTCTTTATGTAATAATTTATATTCAAATTTGATTTTGTATTAGTGTTTAGATCTGAATAAATTATCTTATTGTTGTTGTAGATAAAATAAGGTTTTAATTCCAGATAATTATTAATTCCATATGTTATGTTGATGATTCCCTTGTTAGTAGAGATATCTGCTAGGCCATTTAAAGTGTAAAATTTATTGTTGTATTTCTTGAATTTGTCTTTAGAATATAGAATTGCGTTGTTGTAGCCATTGCCTAAACTATAAATTTCCATTCTTTCATTCACTATTCTTGAATTTTCTATTGGGCTGATTGTAGTGAATGTTGGAATATTATTGGATATGTTTAATTGAGGTGATTGTATTTCTGATTGATTATTGGCAATATTTGTAATAATTTCAGATGATGTGTTTTGTTCTGTCGTTAAATTTGTTATGTTAGGATCAGTAAAATTATTATCTTGCGTTAGATTAGTTTCATTGTCAAATAAACCCAATGCATTATTTTTTATGCCAAAAATCAAGAATAATGAAATTAAAACGACTAATAAAGAAATTAATGATATCCTTTTCAGACTACCCCTCTTTTCTAACAAATACTTGTCCCCTTAATTATCTTTGTTAAAATCAATTCATATTTAAAACTATTTGTTTTATGTTTCTTTTGTCCTTCGTAGTCCATATCATAACCATGGATTTCTTGTTCCATCTTTTGCTCCTGCATAATACCGTGAATTACGTCAGAAGTCATTTATAAGATTTAGGGCACTAAGACAAAAGATACTATGCCTCGGATGTAAGTCTAACTTGAAGTTAAAAGCCCATGATTTTTTATGCTATTTCTAAGGCTATGAAGACTGTTTTCTATATAAGTTTTCCTAAAAAATAAGAATATACATCTACCCTGTACATTTGATAATATAATTGTAAGGAGTAAGATTATGTGGTCACAAAATTATTCAAGTTCAGCTATTTTTCAATTAAAATATGGTCATATGAAATATAGAAAAATTTATATATAAGTATACCTATTAGATATATTAATATATCAATAAAATGACTCAAATCCAAATAAGAAAAAAAGAAAGTTTTGTACATTCTCCTACTTTAAGCACTGTTTTGATGGTAGAAGATATTCTAAAAGATGCTAGACAGTTGATGACTGTAGCAGAGATAAAAAGAAAGCTTCCTAGAAAGGTCATGCATCAGACGCTGCTTCAAATTCTTGATTACTTGCAATTAAGTGGTAAGATAATTATTGGCACTAAAGGCGTGCTATGGATATTTGCTGAGAGGAAAGAAATAGAAGAAATGATAAAAAGAGGCATAGAAGTATGAACAAACCAAACAGAGTTGTTTTTATTGATCTCGCACAAGAAGAGTATAAGAAATTAAATGAAATTGTAGGTACTCAATTAAAAGAAGGCAAAGAGAATAGCGAAGAAATGCAGTTATTAAAATCAATAAACCAAAAGAAAGATTTTATCAAGGCAAATCCTTTTTATGGCGACAATATACCAAAAAATATTATACCCAAAGAGTATAATGTTCAAAACTTATGGAGAGTAGAACTTATAAATTTTTGGAGAATGCTTTACACTATAAAAGGAGATCAGATAGAAGTTGTTTGCTTTGTTTTAGATATAATAGATTACGGTAGATATAATAAGAAGTTCGGATATAAGAAAAAATAATTCTCGCTCGGAGTTAAATGCCTAATGTTTTTTATGCTATTTCTAAGGCTATGAAAGTCAGTTTCTATATAATTTTTCTAAGATTTGAAGAAAAAAGCTATGTGTACGATGACTTAATTACTCTCTTCAAATAAGTAACTTACTATAATTATTTATCTAAAATTAAAAGGATTAAAATTCGTATTATAATCAAAATGGTCATGTCCTTCTGCTTTTTTTAGGAATTTTACTATTCTATAGGTTGCTGGAGTTGCTATTATTTCATATATCACCTTAAAAAAGTAGCCAGAAAAGATAACTATCAATAATGAACTATTAGGGATTACACCAAAGAATCCTATTAGTACAAAAAGCGCTGTGTCTACACCTTCACCGATAATAGTAGAAGTGATAGTTCTAATCCAAAGATATCTGCCTTTTGTTATAATTTTAAGTTTAGCTAAGATATAAGAGTTCGAAAATTCACCAGCCCAATACCCAATTATTGATGCAATAACTATCCTAGGTACGAGCCCTAAAATGGAATTATAAGCAGACTGATTTTGCCAAGATGGAGCTGATGGAAGAACGCCAACCAACCAATAAATAAAAGACATGAACAAGATTGCCATAAAACCACTCCAAATTATTCTTCTAGAACGTTTGTAACCATAAACTTCTGTTAATACATCTCCGAATATGTATGTAAGTGGAAAGATAAGAATAGCTCCTGTAAACATAAAAGGACCAAAGCTGATTAATTTAACTGCTACTGTATTAGATATCATAAGAAGTGCTACAAAAAATAGCGATACAATATTAAAATATTTGTAATTAAACTGGAGATTATCCATTTTGGATCTCCAAGTTTTTTTTAATTAGAACTGATTTTTCTTCATCTAACTCACTTTCAATTTTATATTCTAAATTTTTCAAAAGAAAATTAATAAATTTCTGATTAGATCTGAAAACTTTACCCTTAATAGAAGACACTCCAAGTTTTTTTGCTTCAGATTCCATATATCTCAGAATATAAGGACCAATGAATCTTCCTCTATAGTCACTAGAAATGTGTAAGTTATGAGCATAAGCTTGATCATTTGAAATTTCTAAATCAAAAAATCCTATAGGCATATCTTCATGCTCTATAATGGTTATCCTTTCTGTTTTATAGCCGTGTCTAAATTTATATCTAGACCACTTTTCTGGTATTTGATTAAACAAGTTTTCAAGGTGATGTCTCATTAATTCATAAACAAATCCTATATCTTTTCCGTCTGATGGTCTTAAAACTAACTCGAGGTTATTTACTGTTATTTTACTATTCTCTCTGTAAGTTTCCATAATTAGAACCTCGAAGAAAGCTTTATAAACATAAGACCCCCCTTTAGAGGGGGCTATGGAAGAAGATATAAATCACACATTTTTGAAAAAAATAGGGTTAACTGGCTCAGAGATAAAAGTCTATTTAGCCTTGCTTAAGTTTGGAGATTCTCAAAAAGGAAAACTGATAAAAGAATCAAAAATTTCATCATCAAAAGTCTATGAGGTAACAGCCAAATTAATAGACAAGGGGTTATGCAGTATAATTACAAAAAATAATGTTAAGCATTTTATGGCAGCACCACCCTCAAGAATTAAAGATTATCTTACAAAAAAACGTGATGAGATATTACAAGAAGAAAGAGAATTAGATAAAATAATGCCTAAACTCGAATCTTATCACAATCAGATCCTTTCAGAAGTAAATATTGAGGTATTTGTAGGCTGGAAAGGTATGGAAACTGTTTATGTTAATTTACTTAATTTAGCAAAAAGAAATCAGGATGTGTACATAATCGGAGCAGGTACTAGCAAAAATGAACAAAAATTAGAATTATTCTACACTAAATATGGCAAACTTGCATTTAGTAAAAATCTGAATATAAAATCTATATTTAATGAAGATGCCAGGGCATATATAAAAAGAATTGAAAAAAATATCAAAAGAAAGTATAATAAGAGATTTCTTTTTGAGCATACACCAACAGAAATGCTAATATTCAAAGAATTTGTGTCAATTATTATCAGAAGGGAAGAGCCATTAGTTATTCTAATAAAAGATAGGGAAACATCAGATTCATTCAAAAAATATTTTTATGAGCTTTGGAGAATAGCTAAGAAGTAGTCAATTGAATTCTATATCTAGAAAATGTGCATCTAACAACCTTTAGCTCCAAGAATAAGAATCTTAGTTCAAATCCCTAGCTCGAGGACAATATAAAATTTCTCGACGACAAAAGATACTATGCCTCGGATGGGATTTGAACCCACGACCACGGCCTTATGAGAGCCGCACTCTACCAGGCTGAGTTACCAAGGCATTGTATAAAAAACTAGAAAGTTGAGCTTATAAAAACCTTTTTATTTCATTAGCTATCTTAGAATCTTCACCAGGCTTATAACTACTATGTGACCAGTGCTTAAATCCATCATTCTCAAATCTAGGTATAATATGAAAATGTACATGATCAATTACTTGGCCAGCAGCTCTTTTATTATTTAACATTATATTAAATCCATCTGCTTTAGTGCCATTCACTATTGACTTAGCAATCTTTTGAGTAAATAACATTATTTTTGTTAATTCCTTTTCATTCATGTCTAAAAAAGTTTCAAAATGTTTTTTTGGCAATATTAAAGTATGTCCTTTATTCACTGGAGCAATGTCTAAAAAAGCCAAGAATTTATTATCTTCATAGATTTTAACACAAGAAATTTTTCCTTCTATTATTTTACAAAATAAACAATCATCCATTTTTCTCAACCCATTTAGGTAAATCTCTTATTGAGCTTAATATATTTTGTTTTTCTAATCCAACTTCTATAAATTCGCTTCTTTTATAATGCCCAGTTAATACGGCAACGAATTGAAGTCCGGCAAATTTAGCAGCAACGCAATCTATTATTGTATCTCCAACGTATAATATTTCTTCTTTTTCTAATCTTAATTGCCTAATTGATTGATTAAATACCCTTGGATCGGGCTTGTGATATTTGGTATCATCAGCGCTAAACATGAATTTGAATATTTTAGTGTCAATTTTAGCATCCTTAAAATGCTTAATCATATTAACTCTAGGCTTAGCACTTATGATACCCAAAGAATAGTTTTTTGATAGTTCACTTATGACTTTACTAGCACCATTTATTTCCTTGAATTTGTATTCAGATAATAATTTAATATATTCTTTTTTAAATTTAGTAAAGTATTCATTGCTCCAAAAATCATTTACCATAAATTCTAAACTTCTTCCCCATAAACGATTTATTTGTTCTTTCTTTGGAACTTTCAATTTAAGATTAGAAGCAGTCTTCTGAAATATTGGTGCAGCAATATTACTAAATTTAATTAGCGTGTCGTCTGCATCAAATATTATAGCTTTAGTCATTTAGAGTCCACTCTTAACAATCATCACGTTTTTGTAGTCTAATAGTCCTTTTTTTGTGTCATGAATCGTCAATATCAGATCGTTGCTGGTCTCTATATCTATGACAATGCCATTGTCTGGATTTAATCCAGAAGGATAATCAATAGCTATTTTATAAGATTTTGAATTGTTATATTTAATGATTGCGGATTTCATGGGTTCTCTTATAAATCCTTTTACATCATTATCAAGAATCGCATCAATTATTATGTTTGAATTGAATATTAAGTTTTGGTCTTGTTTTATATTTCCTATAATCTTAAGATAATTTATTTTATAATCTTCATCAAGTTTTTCTTTCTTATCAAAGAACATTACAGCAACGCTAGTATCTTCTCTAAACATTCTAGCTAGAACAAATCCTATATTTCCTTTATAAGAATTACCACAAAGAACCAATATTGATTTATTATTGATATCTACTTTTTCTTTTATTGCATTGTATAAATTTCTTGATATAATTTCATCTACAACATTAGGCCTATGATTCTTAAACCTTAATCTTTTGAATTGTCCTATTGTTATCATTTTTATATTTTAAATGGACTGAGGGGGAATCGAACCCCCAGTTTCTGCCTCATTCGATAAAATGCGCTTGCCTCTTTATACTTGAAAGATAAGGCAGCGTTTTACCGACTAAACTATCAGCCCTTTTGGGATTATTTTACCAGTTTCCAGCCATTCCTTATATTTATTAATGTTTCTCGAATTACTACTTCCTATTAATTTGAACCATTTAATAAAATTTGCTTTTCCCTTTATTACAACATTTGTATCATGTATATATGCTCGAAAATTCTGTTCTTGTAATATTTCTTTTAATTGCTGTCTTAATAATTGACTATAACTAGAAATAAGAATATGGGGATATAAGTAGTTCTCATCTTTTCTTGCACTTATACATCCGTCAGTATCAAAGATTCCTCTAATAATATGATTTATTTTCTTTTTTGGAAGATTCATCATTCTTCTTGGTATTGAAATCTGATATTTTTTACCTACAGGAAAATCATAATTTTGTAATGAATAAAAAACATATTTATTGGTTATATAAATTATAATTACATTTTGTTTTTTATTAATTCTTATATAAGGTGTAAATCCGTATATGTCTTTTATTAAAGAAGAGATATAACTACTAACATATTCATAATCTTTTACGGCGTTGCAAGTAATAACAACTACTTTCCTTTCACGTTTATCATAATTTGCATAAAATTGGGATAAACATCCATCACCCATCATTATACCATAAAATTCTAAGAATTTTGAATTTTTAAAATTTATAAAATTTTTAGATTTCATAATAAGATTATTAATTAGTTATTTATAAGCGAATCGCGCACTCCTTTTTTAGTGATAAGCGTAAAAAATTAAGTGGACCGGGCGGGATTTGAACCCACGGCATTTTGCTCTGATATAAAATCAGTCTCGCATGCCATGCGAGCATTCTACCGAGCTGAATTACCGGCCCATTAGGTAAAAAATCATAGAATTAAGTTTAAAAATCTATCTAAAAATAAAAAATAAGCTCGAGCATAAATGCCCGAACATAGAATTAAATTTCTCCTATAGGCAAATTCCTAAGAATTATACCTGTAATTCTTTCTACTTCTTCTAGTTCTAAATTCATTTACAAACCCCCCTAAATAACTAAATTTAATCTAAAAATAATCTTATATAAACTATAGTAACTACTGTTTCATTATAAATCAAATCTGTTGGCCCAAGATTCTAAAATCATTAATCCAGGTAATTTCTTACCAGCCATATAATCCAATAAAGCTCCGCCAGCAAGACTAGTATAATTTATTTTTTTATTTCCGATGTATTTATTGACAGAATCTAATGTATGACCTCCACCAACAATGCTAAATGCCTTAGATTTTGCAACAGCTTTCAATATTTCTTTAGTCGCATGATCAAATCCTTTTATTTCATAATGACTCAATGGACCCTTCATGTAAATTGTACTAGTATGAATTATGATTGATTTATAATTTAGGATAGTCCTCTTTCCAAGGTCATATATCAATAATTTTGAAGGAAATAATTTAACACCCATCTCAATCCTTTTATTGTTTTTCTCAACAGCAAAATCATATGGAATGATTATTTTTTCAGAATTCACAAATTTCTTTATTCTAGGGATTACATCATCATATCCTTTTGATCTAATGTATGCAGATTTAGCACCTAAATCAACCCCTTTAGCCATTAAGCACAGTTCTGCTAGTATTCCTCCCGTTAATACATAATCAACACTGTTTATTTTTGATTCTATTAAATTAACTACGTCATCTGGTTTATCCCCACCTAGAATCATTACATAAGGTCTTTTAATATTTTCTAACTTATTCAAATGATTTAGTTCTTTTTCCATTACTCTACCAGCAATAGTAATAATATTATTTCCTAAACCTGTTACACTAGCAGAGTTTCTATGGCTAACAGAAAAACCATCAAAAACAAACAAATCAAATAAATCTTTAAACATTAAAACTAATTTAGAATTATCATAATTGCTCATCTCTTTATTTTCTTCATCCAGATATCTTAAATTTTCTAATAATATAACTTGTCCACTTCTAATATTATAAATGTTCATTAATGCTTTATTCCCTAAAATATCATCTACAAATCTTATTCTTTTTATTGTATACCTAGATAACAATTTAGAATGTTCTCTTAAAGATGTAAAATCGCTTTGTCCTTTTCTTCCTTGATGCGCGATAATAACAACTTTAGCTTTTTTTCTTATCAATTCATTAATGGTTTTAGCATGTTCTTTAATGCGTTCATTATTCTGGATTTTTCCTTTTAATATTGGGCTATTGATATCAATTCGTAAAAGAACTAATCTTCCATTCAAATCTTTTACATTGTCCAGTGTTAAGAATTTCATTTTAAATGACTAATTTAATCATATCAATCATTCTGTTGCTATAACCCCATTCGTTATCATACCAACCAACGATCTTTACCATATTGCCATTAACCATTGTACTTAAACTATCAAATATACAAGAATGTTCATTTCCGATTATATCGCTAGATACAATAGGATCTTCTGTATACTCCAAAACCCCTTTCATGTGATACTTGCTTACTTCACTAAATAACCAATTTATTTTTTCTTTAGTAGCAGGTTTTTTTAATATGGCAACAAAATCTGTCAAGCTTCCAACAATTATAGGAACTCTGATAGATATTCCATCCATCTTTCCTTTCAAGTCCGGAATTGTTTCAGCTACAGCAGTAGTTGCTCCACTTGTAGTAATAACCATATTATGATTAGCCGCTCTTCCACGCCTTAGATCTTTATGAGGACTATCAACCAATCCTTGATCATTTGTAATCGCATGAATTGTAGTCATATAAGCTCGTTCTATGCCAAAATTGTCATTTAAAACTTTAGCCATTGGAGCTAGGCAATTAGTTGTACAAGAAGCATTGCTTATAATATCATCTTTAGTTTTATCAAGAGTATTTTCATTGACTCCGCGAACGATTGTTTTAATGGTATCTGAGCCTTTTACCGGCGCACTGAGTATTACTTTTTTTGCCCCAGCCTTTAGATGCTTAGAAGCTAATTCTCTCGTTAAAAATAATCCTGTGCTTTCTATAACAACATCTACGTTAAGTTTTTTCCAAGGCAGATTTATAGGGTCTTTTTCAGCATATACAAAATATTCTTTATCATCAACTATAATAGAATCTGACTTAGCTTCAATTTTTCCAGGAAATTTTCTATATGAAGTGTCGTATTTCAAAAGGTAAGCTAATGTTTTAGTGTCAGTTAAATCATTAAAAGCCACAAATTCTATATCTTTGTCTTTATAGCCTGCCCTAAATATCATACGACCAATTCTTCCAAAACCATTAATGGCTACTCTAATCATATGTAGAAAATGCTTTAGTGCGTATTTAAAAATGTTTAACTACTATAAACTAATTAAATTTATTTAAGAAAATTAAATAAGAAAATAAAGTTATAATTCTAGCTATTAATATTGAATTCTATTTGTTGGAAGCTCTGCAAGCTTGATTGTGAACTTATAGTAATAGAGCATTTAACAAATTTATCAACGAGTCCAGAAGGAATCTCTAATTTCAAATGATATATTGCTGTATTGTTTATACTTATTCTGCTATTTACATTGACATATTTCTCGTTTGCATTGAAATAATTACTGAATAAGATTCCTAAGTAACTATTGCTACCTTCAGAAGCTATTCTAGAATCATATTTATCATAACAAACAAAATTTCCAGTAACTAATCCAGAGCTCTTTTCTCCGATATTTGTTATATATGTAACGATAGATGTGGTTCCAGTCAAATTAAATTTATTAGATCCAACTTCAGTGCAATTATTATCGTTGCATACAAATGATGCTTCATCAAGAGTTTTTGAATTAGGATCCTTATGTATGATTAGCTTTTCTGGGCATTGAACACCACAATCTTTTATGCAAGTAGTTTCAAATTTAGAATAATCGCATACTCTTTCATTGTTTTCACAAACACCATTGCCACAGCAATTAAGAATTTTACTATAAACACAGGTATTTAGAGTGGTATTGAAATAATCAGTAGTGCAATCATTTTGATCATTGCAGGTTTCTATAGCATTTTTTTGTATGCAAAATTCTGTTTTTGCACAATCAGAACATAGACAACTTTCAGTGTTATCACAAACTCCATCGCCACAAACAGTGGTTTTAGTTATTTGAGTGCAAGAAGTTATGAAAGCTATAGAAATTATTAATATTGCAACTATTAAACCTCTTTTCATTATAATTATAAATCATGTTTAGTATATAAAATTATTGGAATAAAGCTCTGCTGAAACCCTTAGTCAATAACTTATATAATGTTATTAATCGATCAAC
>CAYHJT010000004.1:0-17965 GCA_964356985.1 Candidatus Woesearchaeota archaeon | reverse complement strand
TTCAACATGATTTTTAATATTAAATTTAAATGTAGGAATCTTTCCCCATTTTTTAATGCCCTTATGACTTAAGTGAAGAAGGTAATCTGCTATTTTTTGTCCCGAGAATAATTCTGGAACTATTACAAAGTCAGCCCCACTCCTATATAACTCTAAAGCATTATCTATCTCTTTAGATATTACAAATATAACTGCCTTTGTTTTTTTCATTTCTTTAATCATAAATTTATCATCTTCAAAACTAGGAATTGTAGATATTATCATCTTAGGCTCAGCTGCTTTTATTCTCGCTATTATATCATAATCAGAAACATCTCCATATATGAATTCAACTTTTTCTTTTTTTAACTTTTCTATTATTTTTGGATTAAAGTCTATAATCAAGAATTTTTTCTTCTCTTTTTTCAGATGTTTTATAAGATTAAAAGCGCCACGATCCCCACCAATAATCACTACATCATATTTTCCATATTTATCATAAATATGAGTATTTTCTATAAGATTTCCCCTTTCAAAAATACTTAGATATCTTGCTAACTTTTTGTATATTTTTTCATTATACACTATCATATAGGCTGATGCAGTAATTGTGATAATCCCCACTAATGTAATTAATGCGGAAGTATCACTATCTATTTGTCCTAGTTTTTGGCCTAGCGCAATTAATATCAATGAAAATTCACTTATTTGAGCTATAGCAACCCCAGTAAAAAATCCAGTTTTCTTCTTATAACCAAATAAACCCATGATACTCATTACGATTAAAGGATTTCCTATAAGAACAAATAATGACAATAGTATTGCTGGAATAATAAGATAACTTAATTGTGAGATATTAAATTGTGTTCCAAGACTTACAAAGAAAATTATTATGAAGAAATCCCTCAGATATTTTATTTTATTAATTATATCATAACTGAAGGGAGATATAGCTAGACTTATACCCGCTAAGAAAGACCCTATTTCTAAAGATAACCCCAAATAAGATGAAATAGCCGCCACTAAGAAACACCAGGCTATACTTGTAATCAGTAATAGCTCTTGAGATCTAGCTGCAAATGCAAATAATCTTGGAAGAAAATATTTTGCTACAATAAATATCCCAAGTATTAAGCCTAAGAATCTAAGCAGTATAAATGCAATAGACAATATGTTAGTGGATTGATGTATTCCAGCCAATATTACTAAAAGGAGCAAGGCCAAAAAATCTTGTATTAATAATATGCCTATAGTTATCCTACCATATAATGTATCAAGCTCTTCTTTGTCCGTTAATAATTTAACGACAATTACTGTGCTGCTGAATGTTAATGCAGCACTGATGTAAAAAGCAACTAAATTATCATATCCAAGAGCTTTAACAAAAAAGAAACCTACCATTGTTGTGAATATTACCTGACTTAAACCTGCTATTAACGATATTTTTCCCAATTTTTTTACATGGTTAAAATTTAAACTAAGACCTACTAAGAATAATAAAAATGCTATTCCTATTTCTGATAATCCAGATAGTAATTCATTAGGTTTTATTAAATTTAGAAATGTTGGTCCAAGAACTAAACCAGTTATTATGTAAGCTATAATTAAAGGCTGCTTGAATTTTCTTCCTATTAATCCGAGAATAGTTGCTACTATTATTATAATTCCAAATTCTAAAAATATGTCTGCCATAGTCCTCTTTTGATATATAAACAATTATTTTGTTTTTAAATGTTTTTAACTACTAATATTAAAATAAGAAAAAGAAATAAAATTTATTTTCTTCCAAGAGTTATTTCTATAGTAGATACTCTTACTTGACGACGCTCTTTATTCTCGAATTCTTCGGAATTTACACTTATGTTTTTTATTTCTACAGTGTTTTCTAAGAACCTTTTTGCTGCTACTTCTGAAACATCTACAGCTCTAGAAATAAATTTGCCTCTAGCTTTAATTATCACTTCTTGGGCATTCTGCGTAGTAAACTGCATGACCACACCAGTTACATAACTTATGTTTCTATAGAATAAACTATAGAAATTTCATAAATGGTTTTAATCCTATAAACACAGTGTGGTCATCTTTTTCATGCATTTCCGATGTCATCTTTGTTGCCTCCCTAAAATATATTTTATTTGGGTTTCTAAGCGTTGTTGCTTACGGTTTATATTAAATCCTATATAGCTATAGAAATTTATAATACTTTCTTTTCGATAAATACTTAAGAAATAATATTCTTTTAGTACTCTACTTTTTGAGAATGGATAATTATAATTTTTTACATTAGTAATTGTAGAATTTATATTTAACCTTTTTAATAATAATTCTATAAAATTAATAATTTCTATATTTGTGTTAAAACATCTTAAGCCTAATTTTATTTTTTTTGAAATATCTATTACTGTGCCTTCACTATCAAAAAAACCTTTTATAAAACAAGATATTATTTTGTTATTTGAATAATAAATTTCATTTAAATCAAAACTTTCTACAAATCTTGAAGCTTCTAATGAGTCTATATAAACACAATATTGTGTTTTTACATTATTTCTCTCTCTATATTTTTTAAAATTTCTTTCATAAAATTTAGCTTTAAAACCACTCCATTTTTCTAATGATTCTTTAAATTTTAAAGCAAAATCTTTGTCTGTCACACTAAGAATAATTCTCCTTTGTTTTATTGAAACACAACCATCCCCTTCTATAACTCCTAAAATATAAGATAGATTTTCATTTAAGCTATAAGCACTTTTAGAAAGTTTTTTAGTATTCTTTAAAGCGGCATATTTTACAGCTTTAGGTTGACTAATTTTGTTTATAGCACGAATTCTTTCTATATTTTCCATAGAATTTATAGCATTTATCCTTTTTTCTGAAAAATAGTAAGGCTTTCTATCTTTGTTTATCCAATCTTCTATTGCACTTCTAGTTTTATATCCAAGAATTTTAGCTATTCTTTGACTGCCATATCCTTTTTTATGTAAATTTATTGCTTTATTATAATCATCTATAGAGTATTTATTTTTAAAAGGCATAAATAACTTTTAGAATAACTTATTTATAAGCGAATCGCGCACTCCTTTTTTAGTGATAAGCGTAGAAATAGATTTATTCTTTTTTCTTAGCCAATCTGGTTATATATCCAGCTATTATATTTCTAAGCTTTTTTGACATGATATCTAATTTAGCTGAAACAATTTTTTTATTTGAATCAAAATCTTGTTTAAATATTTCTTTATCGCTATTAAATAGACTAATTGCCGTTCTTTTTGTTAAGGTTGTTTTAATTCTTCCCATCCTCTTAGAATCAAAAACTAGGGTTTATAAAAGTTTCTGTAGTTATAATTAAAGAGTAAAAATGGAAGATATAATATATTATAATACACTCAGAATTATAGACGAAGGAGATATAGTAATAACAACAAAGAATCCATCGAAACGTTTTTATGATGCATGTGGCTCTGTTGATAGAGAAAGATATATTTTGGCGGGAGTCTTAATAACGGGTGCTGCTGAATTGAATTCTATGGATGTTACAAAACAAAAAGATTTAGAAGCATTTGTAGAAGCAGTTGGTCGCCGCCTTTTCTTTTTTCCTGTAGGAGGTATTGTATATAAATTACCAATTGAAAAAGTAAAAGACTTAAGAACCCGTGGCGAAGGGATAAAAATGAATGTAGATAAAGTAAGGTCTCTTCTTGATAGTGCAGGAATGAGTTTAAGCGGCGGATTAATGACAAGTATGTCTTTTGCTCCAAGAGGAGAATTAGAATCAATTTAAAGATATAAAACCAATTCAGTTCTTTAAATTTTAACACTAACCTGACATTAACTTAATAGCTTACTGTACTTACTGTTTAGATCTCTGCTGAAATCTTCTGTTTAATTATCAATGTCTTTTTTCTTGCGCTTTTTAGGAGTGCTTTTTATATTTTCTTGTTCTTTTGAGAATCTATAAGCCCGATTAGCAGCATTAACAGGATTTTTACATCTAGCACAGAACTCATCAGAATCTTTTACTCCAAGTGACATATAGTAATTAGGATTATCGCAATTAGGAGGCAATATTTTATCCTTTTGACGAGAATGCCATGATATTTGGGCATCTATATATCCTTGCTTCAAGGGCTGAGTATTTTTACTGTTCCAATCTTTTAATATCTCTTTTATTTCTTCTATGCCATATCCTGTTGATTTAAGGAAATTTATTAAAATAAATATAGCCCTTTTACGACCATCACTCATGTTACCTTGAAGCAGTTTAGTAATGCATCCAGGAAAATACTGCATAGGTATTTTTTCATTATTATCACTATCTTCGTAATACTTTAGCCTGTTAGTCTTAACTTCTTCATTCCTAGGCTTATGCCTTGTAGAAAAATCAAATGCTTGAATTATTAACCTATTTGCCCCTTGAGATTCAAATTCCTCTTCGTCCAAATATGACAAATCCGCTTTAACTGTTTCCGGCTTAGCATTAGCAACATCAAAAGCCATTATTTCATCTGGCTTTATTGGCACTGAAACTAATCCAGATTTCTCGTTTATAGAATAAGGCGCCCTAAACATATGTCTAGAACTTATCAATACAGTATCAATGTCAACAACAGAGAATGCATCTAACTTATTATCTTTTATTATTTCATCTCTGGTTTTACCAATATTTTTAGCTATTGTATCAATATCATGCTCAAGTAATTTTGAAATTAACAATTCTTTTATGAATTCTTTAAGATAATATGCTACAGTTCTTAGACCTTCTGGGAATAATAGCCTAGTTTCGGTGTTGTTTACAATACTTGGAAATGCCTTGAATGGAATTCCTATATGAAATCCGTGATTGCCAGAGAATTTCACACTCATATGCTTTACATCATGATATTTTATTGCCTCTATTACTAATGAAGTTGCTATTTTAGAATAATACAAATGTTTTGAATCAATATCAAGAACTAGGTCCCAACCTATTCTTAACTCATCTAATTCTTTTTTGGTCAATCCAGTTCTTAATCGCAAAGGATTGTTCCAATTTTCTTCAGATATATGAAAAGAATAAGCACCCTGCTTAGCTAGTTCAGAAACGTCAGATTCAAATTGAAGAACATCAGGACGCTTTCCATAATTATGATCAGAATATGCAACACCAACTTCTTTATTCTTGGCAGACTTTAAAATCTGTTTCTGAACGTCTTTTCTAAGATAATATTCCAAATAAGGATTTGATGAATTATTCATTAGAATTGCTTAATTCTTCTTGTATAGACATCAAGGTAGAATTTATTTCAGCAAGTTCTGATTCTGTTTGTGATAAAGCTAGTTCCAACTCTGAAACTTGAGATTCTATAATTGCATGCGCTTCTTCATGCGTCTTATTTAAGACTACATCTGCACCAACATTCATTAACAATGATTTAGAATCTTTGATAGAAGCCTTCATCAAAATTCCAGCACCTAATGGAACTAGTATTTCCGTATCTTTATTTATATTAGATATCTCATTGATACTTTGACTTAATGTTTTTAGCTCTATTATTTTATTATTGATTAATTGAGTTTGCTGAGAAAGAATGTTAACTTGACGAGATAACATCTGAAATTCCATATACTTTTGCTGTAAATCTTGCTTGATCATTTTTTACCTTTCTTTAATAACTTTAACCTTTTCTTTATTTTCTTTCTTTACTTTTTTAGAAGGTTTTACTTTTTGAACAGATTCTGATTTAGGCTTTCTTACTTTAGTGCCTTTCTTGTGAATTTTATAGCCAAGATCAGTTAATTCTTTACTGATTGTTTCATAGGAAGCATTATCTTTTATTTCTACGAATTTTTCTAATGGAGTTAAATGCCTAATGTTTGTTTTTTTCCTTCTTACATTGCCTTCTATTAAGACATTTTTTTCATCTATTAAATCAATGACTACACAAACTTGATGCTTATCGCGACCAGAGTTTTTTATGCATACTCTTCCTACAGTTATCATATTTACACACTCCTAAAATCTTAATTTTGGTTAATCAATAAACTTTTAAGACTTTCCTTAATATTGCGCTGAATATAATAGAAGATAAGATATAAACTCCTAACCATCCAAATCCGGCATCAGAGCCCATTTTCATTATGTTAAAAGGAAACTTCAAAATTACCTGAGAGGAGGGCAATGCATCTCTTAAGAAACCAAATGCTAATAATGCAGGTATCATTGTGAATATCATGGGTTTAAAACCCTGAGTCATTTGTTCCATAGAAATTTTTAATGACCTTGACTGAAGCTCTTCAAGCTTTTTTGGATCATTCTTAGAATCCATCATTTGTTTTTTTATGGATGTAAGCTCCTCTTTATGAGCCTTTAATTTTAATTGATCTGTTGTGTATTTGTATATTATGGTTGTAAGTATAGTTAAAATTAAGCTTATTACTAAAGTACTTAAAAAAGGATATTGTGTTACAATGTTTGCCATTTATTTTTCCATCATTTTTCTTAATGCAGGATGCATATCAACTGCGTGTTGCTGTGCTATAGTCTCATATAATTGATATATAATCATTACTGCTAGAAGAATTCCTGTACCTCTTGATAAAGCACTAGATAAATCAGCAACAGAAGCCAATAAACCTACAGCCATCGCTCCCATGATTGTTAGCGGGAATATATAACGATTTAATACATGCTCTAGCACTCGTTCATCTCTTCTGAAACCCGGAATTTGCAATCCAGATGACATAATTTGGCGCGCTTGAGATTTAGCATCCATTCCAGAAGTTTGTACCCAGAAGATACCAAATACAACTGAACCTATAATCATGAATAAAACATATGCTAGAGATTTTAACAAGTCTATTGGAACAAAAGATCCTCTGATTAAATTACCAATTAAATCTGGTCCGAATATCCAAGCAACTATTCCTGAAGCAGGAGTATTTCCGACGAATGTTCCTAATAATGGATGGCCCCAACTTTGCAACAGATGAGCCCATAATTGCACATTAGCTAATAATGCTGATATTAATATTACAGGAATATTACTTGTATATAAAAATTTTAAAGGCCAACGTATTCCATGACCGCGAACTCTGCCGAAAGATAGAGGAATTTCTACTTTCATTGACTGAGCGTATACGGCCATAACAAATACTAAAATTGTAGCTAAGATAGAGGCGATAGCAATTCCTGCACCACGAATATCTTGATTGATTAAAGAAATAATAAAAGCTAATACTGCTCCAACCGGAGCTTGTTCTGTACCAAGAGCAAATACTCCTGCTGAACTCAATGGAGAAAATGCTCTAACGAAAATTTCTGTTGATACTCCTGCTGCGATGAATAAAGAAACACCAGATCCAAATCCCCATTTACTTACAACTTCATCCATATACAATACCAAAATTCCACCCATGATTAATTGAATTATAATTACCCAAGGATTAATTCCTGCTGCTGGAGCTAAACCTCCTAATAACACATAGATGATTGCTTCAAATATTACGAAGAATATCCCTAAGAATTTTTGCAAGCCCTGGAATTTTTGACGACCTTCATGAGTTGTGTTGTCTATTTTAAGAATTCCTGATCCAACTAATAGTTGAAGAACGATAGAAGCTGTTACTATAGGACCTATACCTAAAGACATTATGGATCCAAAACTCGCCCCTAATATTATTGATAAAAATTCAAATTGCGATAAAGAATTTTGTCCTAAACCAAATAAAGGTATTACAGACAATATGAAGAATGCTAAAAGCATCAATAAAGTCCATTTAAGCTTTTCTTTAAATGATAATTTCTTTTGAACTGGTGGCTTTATTTCAGGAAGAATTCCTAAAAAATCATTTAGAGCCATTAATTACTTCCCCATTAAGCTTTTTTATCTTTTCTTCAGCTTTCTTAGATATTTTATTGCAAATTACTTTATATTTTCTTGTTACTGTTCCAGTGCCAAGAAGCTTAGTATAACCTAATTCATTTAAATCTATAACATAAAAATCAGACTCTTTCTTCCCTAATTTATCTGCATTCTGATCTAAAAAGTAAAGATTGATTGTAACATCTTTATGGATCATCTTTTGAGGTCTTGTAAATCCCAATTTTCCGAAATATGTATTTCCATATTCTTTTAAGATTGATGGTTTTCTTTGGTCTGCCCTTTTACCAGAACCGGCCATTCCTCTACCACCACGATTACCCGCGCCCCGATGTTTTTTCTTAGCGCCCCATCCATGGGTTTGAGAAGCCCTCATTCTGTTAGATTTTTTACGTTTGTTGACTGTCATTTTATATCATCCTTTTTATAAGATCATTAATCTTCTCTTTTCTGTAACCTAAAGAACCACCAAGAGAGAATGGTATTTTTGTGCCCTTTCTTTCAAAACCTTTTATAGGCGGTGTTAATCTGAAATAAAGTTTTATTCCAGGAATGTCTTTTAGTTCTTTTTTGAATGACATAAATTCTTTGGAAAATTGATCTATTGTTAAGTTGGTCTTTAATTTCAAGTAAGACTCATCCATTTTTTTATTTCCAGGAAGCTTTGCTCTTTTATTTAACAAAAGCTTGAAAGTCTCTTCATTGAGCTCCCCCCATGTTATAAACTCCTTTATTGAACCTAACATACCTATATATTGGGGAGTATTATTTATTATTGAGCAAGTAAATTTATTATATAGACGAAGCATACGCATTGTATCATTTATTGGGTACTTAATATTGTGATCTCCCTTGATTCTTATGACCACTATCCTTTTCTGTTCCATTTCAAGCAGAGGCCTCCATAGTCATATGATCATGTTCCTTGTCAACAACCTTTACCTTGTTTAATTTTTTAAGAGCTTCAAATGTTGCATTTATCAAATTAACTTTAGTTCGAGTTTGACCTTTTGTACGAGAATAGACATCTTTTATTCCAGATAAACTAATTAATTTTTGAACTTCTCTTTCAGTACAGATGTTTGTTCCTTTTGGAGCAGGCATTAATATTATTCTTACACTACCGCATCGGCCATCAACTTTGAAAGGAATTGAATGAGCATCACCGCAACCACAATCCCAAGAACCACAGCTCATCTTTATTTTTATTAAGTTTATTTTTGCGTTTCTTATTGCTTTTTCACGAGCAGGAACTGTTTCTTTTGATTTTCCATATCCAATACCAACATGGCCTTTTCTATCCCCGACAACTGCTAAAGTACCAAATTTTGGCTTATTACCTTCTTTGGTCTTCTTTTGTGTTTGACGCCAAATACTTCTTTTACCGCCGCCGAATTTACCTTTAGATTGACCTACAGATACTAATATATTTTCTATACCAGGAATCAAATAATCAATAATTTCAGGCTCCATTATACGGTAACCATTGCTCAATATTTCATCTATGTCCTTTATTTCTCCTGATTTTACTTTTTTGCCAAGAGCTGTTGTAGGATTCCAATTATCTAATGAACTTGAGCGTTCCATAGAAATACCTAATGGTAACTCTTCTTTAGGAATGTTAAGTATTTCTTCCTTTTTAGATTCTTGAGATTTTCTTTGCGCTTTCAATTTAATTTACCCCATGCATTATTTTTTCTTTTGTCTCTTTAAAATGTAATGGTAATTGTTCTGGTTTCATATTTCGCTTTATGTAACTTCCAAATTGCTTTTTATAAGCTTCCGGATCTTTGCTAAGCATTGTAGCATAGTTTGATATTATTTCTCCAGAGATTGTATCTTCGGAAGGCAATATTGTTTTTGAATGAGGAATGTCCATCCCTGAGTCCACTACACCTTTTAATGCAGCATAGATCCTTGAACCCTTTATTGAAGTATAACTACCACTGTCAAGTATCGCCTTTTTAATGTTTTTCTTTTTAGCTAATAAACCTGCATATAATCCTGTTAAATATGCTGAAGGAAGATTTCCACGATGACCTTTCCATCCAAAAGCAACTAAATTCTTTGAGTTTACATTTATCAATACTTTGTCGCCTTTATCATCATATTGAACAAACTGGGCTATTATATTGTTTAAATGAGTCCTAATTACTAATCTTATTTCGTGAGACTTAACTAATTTAAGCCTTCTATTGTAATTAGTTTTATTTTGATTCCTTCTGTTGAATTTTACCGTGTAATTTTTATTTGCTGCCATTTTTTCCCTTTAACAATAAGTTATTTTCCTTAAGATAAAGCATTAAGTGAGATCTGCTTCTGAAATAATTTCCCTTTGCCCTTCTATATAATAATTTGAATGTTTCTTTAGCTATGGATTCTCGTTCACGCAATGCATATAGCAATTCTCTTTGTGCTCTTATCTTGTTCATCCAAACGTCTTTACCAGTTAATCTGGATGTTTTCTTTCCTTTTCTTGAACCCGTATTTTGTTGACGACCTTTTTTCTTTTGAAGTAGTCTTTTTCTAGCTCTACCTCTAGAAACTCCTGTCATAGGTCTCTCTTTGATTATTCCGGATTTTATAAGTGATCTAAGATCAGCTTTAGTGATTGCTTCTTTTATTTCAGATAATTTTTCAATATCAAACCAAACTCTACTCTTTCCGACTTTCATTATTTGAGCTGCTAATCTTTTTCGAGTACCGAGCTTCATGCGCTTCTATCCCCCCCTTGAGGTATTCTTGCTCTTACAGAGTCTGTTTTAGCTACTTTGTCAGAGACTTTTTCATGTTTTTCTTCAGTTGATAAATGTTCTTTTGGTTTAACTGTTTCTTTTTCTAAGATTTTTCTCTCAGATTCTTTTTCTTCTTCTTTCTTCTCTTCTTTCGAAAGCTCTTTTTTCTCTTCGGTTTTCTTTAAGCTTTCTTCTTTTGATTTTTTACGTTTTTCGTCTTTATCCGCCCGAGATTTCTTTGAAGTCTCTTTTTCTTTTTTAGCTTCTTCAACGAATTTCTTAGGATCAATTATGTTTAAGACTTTGATATTTGATTTCATGCACTCTTCTAATACGACTATTTTTTTCTTAGCTCCAATTGATGAGGCTATTATTGCCGCATCTTTCTTTGCATCCAATTTTTTAATGTCATTAAGATTATAAATCATGATTTGGTTTAGATTTGAGAAGTGCATATACCTTACTTCTTTTGGACTTCTGTAACCTGAATCTACCTTCACGCCGTGGCCTTTCTTACCGATACGCATTTTATTGTGCATGCCACGAGGTCTACGCCAAGTTTGTGGAAGATGTAATTTATGGCCGTCAGTCCTTAAAAATTTGGGCTTTTTCTTCTTCATTTTATTTTTTAATTCTATAAGACTCATTATAGCGACCTCTTAGGCTTTTCTGTTATGTAGATACCGTCTTGGAATATTCTTCTATCACGATTTGTGATTCTTGTAGCTGCTTCCAAATTTGCTGCAGTTTGACCTACCGCTTCTTTATCCATTCCTTCTATTGTTATTTCATCGTTTTTTATAGATGCTTTAACATTTGGGAGTATCTTTGCTACTCTTGGGACTTTTTCTCCAAGAAAATTCTTTATTATTATCTTAGATGTTCCTTCCATAGCTACAGTCATTGGAAAATGTCCAGAAACAATTTTTAAATGATAGATATAACCATGATTTACACCATAGACGAAATTGTTAATATGAGCCTTGTGAGTCTTTAATATCCTTTTTTTATTCTTTGAATATTTTTTACCTGTTGGTTCTAATAGTATTTGATTATTCTCTATATGGATTTTAAAATAAGGATGATATATCTTTTTCTCAATAGACCCTTTAGGACCCTTTATCTTTAATATATTGTCAGATAAATGAACCTCAATTCCTTGGGGTATTTCTATCTTATCCTTAATTTTCTCAGTAGACATATGCTATTAACCTTCCACCCAAATTTTTCTCTTTAGTCTCGTAATGAGTCATCATTCCCCTTTGTGTTGATATGATTAATATCCCAAAATCCTTGGCTGGAAGATATCTTTTCTCGAATTTTTCAATATCAGATTTCTTTACACTAAACCTTGGCTTTATTGATCCACATTTGTTTATTTTACCTAATAAGTTAAGTTTTAACTTTTTCATGTCTTGAGATTCTATTGTCCCAACATAATTATTCTTGTTCATTATTTCTAGGACTTCACGAATGATTTTTGAATTAGGTTGAATAATACATTCTGATTTTCCTTTCTTTTCACTGTTCAATATGTTTGAAAGTGCATTTGATAATGGGTCATTTAAAGTCATTTTTTTACCTCAGTTATATTTGTTAAATCCTATTTCTTTTGCTATATCTCTGAAGCATTGTCTGCATAAGTGTATGTCATATTTCTGAATATGCGCACCATACCTTCCACAACGCTTACATTTTCTTGAACCTACCCCGAATTTTCTTGGTGTAGGGGAATTATGCTTCATGAATTTTTTAAGCTTAACAGGCTTGTTTGAAAGTTGTTTCAACATTTTCTTATAATTTTTTGCTGTCATTATGATGATTCTCCTTCTTCTATGATTGCACCGAATTTATTTGATATAAATTCTATAGCTTCTTGCTTTGTTATTCTATGACGAGTCGGAATCTTTGATTGACGGATTTTTCTTCTTCTTACCCTGAATCCTGGCCTAATCAATGTTACTGCTGCTTCTAATCCTATGATCCCTATATCCATATCATACTGGACTCCAGGAATATCGATATATTCTCTTATTCCGAAAGATAAATTTCCGGACTTGTCGAATTTTTTAGGATCTACTTTATTGTCTAATGATTTTATTAATCTTGATAAAAGCTCTTCTGCTTTTTTACCGCGAACTGTTACCTTGACCCCGATAGATAATTTAGGTCTTAATCCCCATGTAGGAATTCTTTTCATTGTCTTAGTTTCTACAGGTTTCATTCCACTAATCTTTGTAAGTAGCTTGATGGCTTTTTCCATTTTATCTCCAGGTCCGCCTGTACCTATGTTTAATGTAATCTTTTCAATCTTTATTTGACGCATACTGTTTTGTTTATTCATTTTCTTTTGGTAATGATATCAAACTTTTATCTTTGCCAATTACAAAGGCATAATCTTTTAATGTTTCGAACTTTTCTTTTCCGTTCTTCAAAATGATTTTTGTGGGCTCATTCCCTCTTTGTTCTTGTATTGATTCAAGTATTCCGGTTTTACCTATTTGCTTACCATCCATCAAATAGATTAGAGAGCCTTTCTCGAATTTAATGTGCTCTGAAAATGTTTTTTTTGACAGGTCATAAACTAAAGTATCTGCTGTTTTATAAATGTCTTTATCGACAATCTTATTTTTTCCGTCAAACAAATTGATTTGAACTTTTTTGTTTTTTATTATTGTTTTATTTATTATTTTAACGGGTTTTATGTTGGATTCTTCTTTGCTTATCTTGTGCAATATCATATTGCCTTTATTGTCGAATAATAATCTGTAATGTTCACTTAGTTCTTTTATTGTTAAAACATCCATTAAACCCACAGGGAATCTATCATCTTTTCTTACGATTCCATCAACTTCGATTTTTCCTTGATTGATTATTCTGTTGGCCTCTCTAGATGTTTTTGCATATTTCAAGTAATCACGAATTATTAATCCTAAAGGAATACAATTATCTATTCCATGAGGTCCAGGTGAAGGATGAATTGTGTATTTCTTTTCCTTTCTAGATATATCCCAAAACTTTGGTGCTGATATTCTGAATAAGTGTTTTTTTGCCATGTTTATTTCCTTTCAAGTGTTTTTTTTCTCATTTTATCTTCTAAATTTAATTCAATAATTTGCAAGTTTGATGGATGAATTGGATACGATGTCTTGGTGCCGTCTTTTCTTACATTATAAATGTTTTCTAAGTATATTTTTTGGTTGGCTAAAGACACTTTTGTTACTTTTTCCATCCTTTTTTTGAAATGTCCAACCATGACTTTGACTCTGTCGCCTTTTCTTAAAGGAATATTTCTCTTACCGTATTTTTTACGAAGATCTTTTGATAAGTTTACTGAAACTAATTTTCTAGCTAGATGATTAGGTATGTTTGCTAAATATTTTCTTTGCTTGTTTGGCTTTTTACTCGATTTCCAGCTTTTTGAAAATTCTTTTTTCATATTATACTACCATTCCTGCTAATTTTGCTATACCTGGCCAACGCTCTGCTGCTTCTTTTGCAACTGGGCCTTTGATCATTGTTCCTTTTGGATTTCCTTTGTCATCCTTCAATACTACTGCTGCATTGTCTTCAAATTTTATTCTTGTGCCATCAGCACGCCTGTATTCTTTTTTCTGACGGACTATTATTGCTTGAACTACAGTTTTACGCATTTCTTGATTTCCCTTGATTACAGAAGCGGTTATCAAATCACCGACTCCTCCTGCTGGAAATCTTCCCTTTGATGTCTTTAATGTTTTAACTGAAAGAAGCTGAATTACTTTAGCGCCAGAATTATCACATGTGTCTATCATTGCTCTTCTTGGAAGAGATCTTACTATGTGTGATTTAACGGCTTTCATTTTTCTCTATTATTACGAATTTTTTTGTTTTTGATATTGGGCGACACTCCATTATTGTTACTTTGTCGCCTATTGATGCATTTATGCATGGAGGATTGTGAACTCTGATTCTTGAACGTCTTTTTTCAAAACGCTCGTATTTTGGTAAGAAAAATAATCTTGGCCATTCTACTGTTGCTGTCTTATGGGTGTCTTTCTTTATTACAATTCCAGAGAATATACGTCCACGTACTTTTAATCCATTATGGAATGGACAATGATTATCATCACATGATTGTTTAGGTAATTCTATTTCGAGTCCGATATTTGTTTGCCTTTTCATTTTTTTAGCCTTTCCTCTACTCTACCGACTAATAACGATCCGTCGATTTCTGTTTTTGATTTCATTATTGTGATTGCCATTTTGACTTGATTTTTTATGATTATTTTTTTCCCCTGACTTGTTTTTAGAGTGATTGTTGATCGAGTTTCGTCGATTATTTTGCCTTTTGAACCTATTAGACTAGGGTTTTTTGCGTCTATGACCTCTGCTATGAGACCTATTAACTCGTGTTTTATGACATTCGATGCGTTAATCATTAGCTTGTTTCAATTGTTTTTTGATTGAAACCAATTTTGATTAATGTTTCTTTTGTTTTCGCTAAGTGATTTCCTTGAAGTTCTATTACACCATCTTTTATGGTGCCACCGCAAGCGAGTTTTGCCTTTAATGTCTTAGCGACATCTTTTATGTCAATCGAGCTTTCATCAAGACCTTCAACAAGAGTAATTTCCTTGCCGAAACGCCTTTTAACCACACGGATTTTTATATTTTGATCCTCTTTTGCTATGGTCTCACAAACACAAAGCTCTTTCTTTAGCCCACATTTTGGGCATACGTCATTCATAACTTCTGCTTACCTCCTGTTTTTTTCCTTATACTAAGTTGAGTGTGAATTTTTGCAACCGTTCTTTTCATTTCACGAATTCTGCCGGGTTTTTCTGGTATTGTACCGACAGCAATTTGAGAATTTATCTTTATCAATTCTTTTCTAATTTCATTTAACTTCTCTTTCAATATCTTCTCGGTCATTTGCTTGAATTCAGTTTTCTTTATTATCGCCATTTTCTTCTTTTATTTTTTTTGCTAATTTCTTAGGAGCTTTTTCATTTGCTTTCTTAGATTGCTTCTTCTCTTCTTTTTTATTTTCTTGTGATTCTATTTCTTTTTTCTCTTCAATAATTTCTTGAGTTACGACAACAGCAGAAGCTTCCCTTTTTCTTATGTCGTCTGGCAATCTTACATCTGAATGCAATATTCTTACTTGGATACCAACAGTTCCTGATCTTAAGTGTGCTGAGGCGTATCCAGTATCAGTAAAGTTTAGTGAAATGTTTCCAGATTTTTTTAAGAAACCTGCTTTGAATCTCCAAGATTTTGCTCTTTGACTTGGAACTCCACGCCCAGATATTACAATTTCTGCACCAACAGCACCAGAGCTTATAATATCTTGAAGTTTTTTGTAACCGATTGATTTAAATCTTTTAGGACCAAACTTCTCAAAAACATGCACTATATGTTTAGCTACATATTGGGCGTTCAAGTTTGGATTTTCTATATCCGCAACTTCTACTTGAGGATTTTCTAATTTGAATTTTTTCTTGAGAGTTTCTGCTAGTTCTCTTATATTTGAGCCTTCTCTTCCCACGATTAATCCTGGTTTTGAAGTAAAGATTGTGATTTTTTCCCCTAATGGAGTCCTTTTTATTTCAGTGTGACTAAATCCTGCTTTATCTAAAGTCGAAGCAATATATTCACTTATTTGAAATTCTTTTATTTTTCTCTGCAAAATACTTCTTTCAATCATTTTTTAACAACCTTCTTCTCTTCTTTTTTAATTTCTTTTTCTTCTGCTTTAATATAAAGATGACATCTTTTCATTTTACGGCCACGATTTCTTCCGTAATGTGGCATGCCATTTCCCTTAGAGGCAATAAATTCCGTGATTACAATATTTTTTGAATCAAGTCCCTTATTTTCTGCATTTGCTTCTAATGATTCTAAAAGCTTCAATATTTCTTTTGAAGCATTTAATGGATAACGGCCAGATGCCATTCCTGCTTTGTGCCCAAGGTCTCTGTTGTATCTCTTGAATGGAATTGCTCTTTGCTGAGACATAACCAAAAGCAACAATTCTTTTGCCTTCGCTACTTTCTTGTGCTTTATGTAATTTCCAATTTCTACTGAAAATTTCAAAGATATTGGAACATTCAAAGCTCTTACTATAGCAATGTGTTCTTTCTTTTCTATTGGTAATTGTTTTGTTGCCATGTTTATTTGACTGATACGGCTGAACTGGATTTAGTTGCTCCGATACCTGGTGCTGAGTGCTGTACTCTTGCCCTATTGTAAGTGAATTCCCCTAAATAATGACCTATCATTTCTTCAGTTATAGTCA
This sequence comes from Candidatus Woesearchaeota archaeon, assembly GCA_964356985.1. Lineage (GTDB taxonomy): Archaea > Nanobdellota > Nanobdellia > SCGC-AAA011-G17 > JAGVZF01 > CAYHJT01. The sequence goes on along the minus strand of CAYHJT010000004.1, from coordinate 1,112 downwards.
CGGGCATGAATTCTTTTCCCCTATGAATTTGAATTAATAATCCTACCATATCTGGAATTATAATCATATCACGAACTTGAGTTTTGATTGGTTTTTTCAATTTACCTGCTTTTGCTTTCTTTATTTTTTCAATTAATTTTTTTTGTGATTCCGTAAAGCCACGCTTCATTGATCTGCGAGCTCTAGATGGAACCAACAATATGAAGTCACCTAATGACATTGATTGAAGTTCTGCTAATGTTTTTCCGCGATATGTGAATTCTTTTTTTACCATGTTTATCTCTTCCTTTTCCTACCTGCTCTTCTAGCTCCAATCAATCCAACATTTGCTCCAGGTGGTGCGAATTTGGATGGTGTCTTTGGTTTACCTATGTGTTTACCTCTTCCAGATCCGAATGGATGATCTACTGCATTCATCTTTACTGCAGATGATCTTGGATATAGACGATTTTTAGCTTTCATTGCATAGAATCTTTTTCCAGCTTTTACAAATGGCTTATCTGTTTTACCAGAACCAGCCAAAACACCGATTGTTGCTCTACACATTCCATCTAACTCTTTGAGTTTTTTTGATGGAAACATTATTGTTACTTTGTTTTCTGTTTTGGATATTACAGTTGCTGAACATCCTGAGGATCTTATGTATTTACCACCATCGCCAGGATTTTGTTCTATGTTGTTTATTGATGAACCAATCGGGATATTTATTAAAGGTAATGTGTTCCCTAAAGAAGGACTTGCTTTGAATCCAGATTCTAAAGTATGATTTGTACTTATGCCTTCTGGAGCTAAAATATAATGTTTTTGATTGTTATCGAATTTTACAACTAATAATGGAGCCGTATGTCCAGGATCATGGATTATATTAACAACCTTTCCTCGGATCATTTCTTTCTTTTCTTGTTCATCATAGGCCCTATGAGTTATTTTTCCGACGAATCTATGACTAGGTGAACGATATCTTGGACCTCCGCGGCCACGTGCTTGAGCTATTATGTTCTTTCCCATTTTACATTAAACCTAGTTGTGTTGCGACATCGATTGCCGGCGTTTCAGGTGATAATCTCACATATGCTTTCTTTAAGCCTTGTGGTGATATCATTGTTGTTACA
>CAYHJT010000003.1:0-18679 GCA_964356985.1 Candidatus Woesearchaeota archaeon | reverse complement strand
TTATTGTAGCCATGTACTTATTCTTTGAATCAAATGGATTTTCTTTGATTCTTTTGTATAAGGTATCTAATTCTTGATTTTCTATAGACACTTTTGCTGCACATACCAATAGACTTGCTTCAGTAGGGTCTCCAATCATGGAATTTTTATCTGCATCAAATGAAGAATTATTGCAGATTACCCCAATCGATAATAATAAATTTAAATCATGTTCAGTTACAGATAATTTATCATATGAAAAATTCCCAATCTTATTGTAGCCCGAGCCACTAACTTCTATTGTAGAATTATCAATATACATCTTTTTTACAGTCATCTCATTTTTTGTTAGTGTTCCAGTCTTATCACTTACGATGACATTCGTAGATCCAAGAGTTTCAACAGCAGGTAATTTTCTTATTATTGCATTCTTCTTGCTCATCCTTTGAATGCCTAGAGCCAAGGATATAGTAACTAATGCCGGTAAGCCTTCAGGAATTGCTGCCACCGCTAAACTCAAACTTAGCATCAAAGCTAGCATTATGTCATTGCTTACATAGAATACAGCAATCATGATTGCAACGCATATTATCAAAGAGAATATGCCCAATCTTTTGCCTAATGCATCAAGTTTGTCTTGTAATGGCGTAAGATTTTTGTGCTCTGTTCCTATTAAATTGGCTATTTTACCTATTTCGGTATTCATACCTGTTCGAGTTATTATGGCTTTTCCACGACCTTTAGTTACAATCGTAGATGAAAAAACCATATTTTTTTGGTCACCTAAACTAGTAATATTAACTAATGCAGAAACAGATTTTTCTATAGGCATAGATTCACCAGTAAGAGATGCTTCTTGAGTTTCAAGATTAATTGATTCTATGATACGAGAGTCAGCAGGTATTTTAGAACCTTCTTCAAATATTATTATGTCTCCCGGAACTAGTAATTTTGTATCTATTTCTATTACTTTATTGTCTCTTAGAACTCTAGATTTTAATGAACTCAATTTTTTTAGAGATTCAATAGCTTTTTCTGAGCGATATTCTTGAACAAATCCAAGTATTGCATTTAATATAACTATTATAATTATAAGAAAGAAGTCTTTTTCATCCTTCAAAAAATAAGATATTACTGCTGCGAATATTAATATGATGACTAAAAAATTTGAGAATTGACTTATTATAAGTTTTAGGATAACATTTTTTCTTTTTTCTTTTATCTCGTTAAAACCATATTCTTTAATTCTAGAATCAGCTTCATTACTGCTAAGGCCATTAATTGATGATTTTAAATCTTTTAATGTATCGTCTATGGATTCTGAACTATAATTCTGCATACTTATTTCACCTTAAATTATTTTATAGACTTTGTTCACTACAATTAAATAGTTTAAATAATAAAAAAGAAAAAGAAATTAAAAGTTCTTTCTTTTAAAGTCTACTATCCATCTTGCTGCATCGTTCTTAAGACCAAGTCCAAGACCTATGCCTAAAGCTAGAGCCAATCCTATTGCTAGAGAAGCGACAATTATTAATATTAAGTTCTCTACTAATGAGACTTCGAGTCCAATTTGCTTTAATCCCATGATTGTTACAAGGATTAATACAACCAATTTTATCAAAGAGCTCATCATTTTCATACCACGCATTTGGCTATGCTCTAATATCTTTAATTCTACAATATGGGCAACGACTAATCCTATCAAGAATACCAATACAGCCGCGATTAAATTAGGCAACCATGTAACCAACTTTCCAAGAAGAATAGTTAATGTACCTATTTCCAATATTTCAATGGCAACTTGAAGGAATATTATAAAGATATACCATTTGGTTACCTCTCCAATTAATCCAGACCATTGAGTATGACCTATCGCATTAGACATTCTCGCTTTTTTTAGTTTAGAATCTAGACCAACTTTCTCAAGTAATAGTTTTATTACATGACCTATAATCAGTGCAATGAAATAACCAATTATTACTACAATAATTGCCGCAACTAATCCAGGTACTATACTAACAAAACCTATCCATAAATTGTAAAGCGGATTTAGAACTAGATTACCAGTATCTATCAAACCATTGGCCATCAACACTTCACCTCCATAATTTAATATAGAAAATTCTCTCTTTTGCTTATATATAGTTTTGCGAACACTTCAAAATGATAACATCAAAGAATTATTTTTTCTCGCGAATATCTGATTCTATTTTTTTAATTTCTTCCAATACTTTTTTATCTTTTACATACACTCCATATTTCATTATTTCAATATTCATAGATACAATAAAATTTGCCAAGAATTCATCATCTGGCTCGCATTCAGATGTTTCTGAAATAATCTTTATATTTTTCTCTTTTGCAAAATTTACAATATTTTTATAATCAATCAATGATTTTACTCTATTCAACTTCATGATTACAGCATTATAATATCCCAGTTTAGATATTTTATTCAAGCTCTCTAGAGAATTTTCAAAACTATTATTTGATATTATTTGACAGATCAATTTCTTACGCAATTCTTTATATCCCTTGGCATCATTTTTTTCTAAAGGATCTTCTATATAGAATAAATTATAGCGTTCAATTAATGTTTTTATAAAATCTATCTGTTCTTTTCTAGAAAGAGATTTTTGCCTTTCATTATTGCTATAATTCTTATAATTATATAATGAATCTTTGTATAAATTGTCTGAGCCAAAGTTTATTCCTATATTTAGTTTTACACCAATTTCGTTTGATACTTGCTTACATAATCTAGTAATCAAATCAAGAGAATCAAAAATAGTTAAATTTGCTATCAAGGCACCTTCTGAATTAAATTCATCCCTAAAATCTTTGTCATATTTTTTCACTTCTTTTTCAAGCAATTCTTGAACCCTTCTTATAGAGTTTACAGCCTTTTCAAACTTATTCGTTTCAGTACAAAATATTAATACCTGAGAAAAATCAGAGCTTGGTCTTGTAGCACTATTTCCAAAAATTATTCCTAATGGCCTGGGTATTATTTTAATGTCTGGTATAAAATAATTATATATTTTATTATTAGATAATGCCTTAAGGATAGAAGATTCTATGCATATCAATGATTTAGAATCAACCTTAATGTTATTTGATGATAATATTTCATGAACCTTGCTTAAATCCTCGAAATTACCTATTTTCATATTTTTTATTTTTTCTCTAAGAATTTTATTTATAGAACTGATATCATTTTCCAAGACTTGTTTATCATATAAAGAATCTTTACTAACACCTATTTTAGCCTCATATTTTGATTTTTCTGACTTTAGTATTATCTTTATAGAGTCTTTACCATTAATATTTACTCTTTTAGCCTCAATATCTTTTATTATCATAGAAATAGTGTTATTAATCGATTTATAAAATTTATCTTATTAGTTAGAATATAAAAAAAGAAAAAAGAGATTATTGCAATCTTTCTGGCATTATTCTTTTTATTGATATTGGAATAATACCTCTTTCAAACTCCATTCTAGCTATCCTTATCGGATCATAACGGATTTTTTCAAGTTCTTCTTCATTCATTTTTATTAATAATGGCGCACCCATAGCTAATTGCAATGCTCTCGCGCCAACTAATCTGGCACGTTCATATTTGGTAAATTTTATTATTTCAACCATTTTTTAATCTCCTAATGCAAAAATTTTCTTAACTCTTTGGTTTTTTCTTTTGCTAAATCTAACATAATTTCGATTTCTTCTATTTTAAGGCTTTTGTTGCCCCCTTTTTGAAGTGCATGTATAGTATCTTTTTCGGTTATTGCTACACTAAGTCTTGCGTCTATTACCCTTTGTTCCTTCTCATTTGGATCTATGATTATCTTGTCATTGATCTTATAGACAGTACAAGTTATAGGTATTTTTGTTAAGGGCAATTTAGTTTTTGTGTGCTCCCCAAATTGTATCTTACCATCTTCTATTTTTGGAAGAACAGTGTTTGTTAATGCTGCTATCGAAGCTAATGCACATGCATCTAATAGATTACCTGCATCGTTTATTGTATAAATATCCAAATAAACCATCCATACTAATTCACCAGATTTTATGCATAGCTTTTTTACATCAATCATTCCACTTTCTCTAATGCCACGATCGATGATTCTGGCTAATTCATTGGCTTGAGGTCCTGGCGGCCCAGATTCAAACTCTGGGCTGGACATTTGCAGTAATTCTGCTCCAACAATTAATACTCCTTCATTTGGAGTATCTGGAAATGGTTCACCTATGGATAATTTAACACCCGCGATTACTTCTGTTTCTCCCATAATTACCCTTGCTGAACCTTCAGCGTTTTTACTAATATTATATTCTATTTTTATTGGTTTTCTGTATTCATGCAATGCTCTTTCGTCCATACGCATGTCTTTTTGCAATAAAGAAGTGATATAATCTTTTATTCCATCATTGTTCATTTTCAATGCCTCCATATTTATCTTTTAAGGCTTGTTTCTGTATTTTGTATATTTCTTCGCAACCCTTCTTTGCCATTTTTAAGGCTTGAATTAAATCATCTTTAGTTACTTCTCCATCTAGTTGAAGCAATGATATTTCACTATTTCTTGGAGTGATAGCTACTGGAATATCGGTTGCGCCTTCTTCGTAGTCTTCTTCTTCTTTGTTTAAGTCAAGAACTATCTTATCACCAACTTTTCCTACAGAGATAGCAGCTACTAAATCCTTCATTGGAATTCCTGCATCTGCCAAAGCCATTGCCGCAGCAGTTATTCCAGCACATCTAGTACCGGCGTCTGCTTGAGTTATTTGAATGAAGACATCAATAACTGTATTTGGAAATGCCGTTAAATCCAAGACTGGAAGTAAAGCATTTTCAGTTACTAAATTGATTTCCATTGATCTTCTATTTGGTCCTGGTCTTTTACGATCGGTAACAGAGAAGCTCATCATATCATATGTGCACCGCAAAATTCCTGTTTCCGGATTTTGCAAGAAAGCAGGATATAATTCACGAGGACCATATACTGCTGCGATTGCTACCGTCTTACCTATTCTGAAATAAGCGCTTCCATCAGCTCTTTTTATTATTCCGACTTTTGCTTCCATCTCTCTTGGTTGGTCGAATTTACGTCCGTCAACTCGTTTACTGTAAACCATTTTTAGCTCCTTTCTCTAAGAAATCTTTTATTCTGTCAGTTAAACCATCTAAGTGGCTTTCTTGCTCTATTTTGTAGATTGCATTAGTTGCTAGGAATTCTGATTCTGGATTTGGACCAGATAACCATATTCTCCCATTTTGCCCAACTATGATCTTACAATTTGTTTTTTCTTTGATCATGTTAACCATCGATCCTTGCTTTCCTATTAATCTAGGAACTTTGCTAGGACTTATTTCTATGATTTTTCCACCCTTTAATTTTCTTAATCCTGGGCCTTTCATGGATATATCAATAATCTTAGAACCCGACACATGAACAATTTCTGCAGATAATATGTCACCATAATCGTAATATTGCGATAAGTCTGCGCCTTTTTCTATGAATTCTGATGTTGCATCTTTCAATCCTAGATTTGCTTCAAAAGCCCATCCAAAATCTACACGCCAGCCATAGAATCCTATGTCCTTTACATCCCCAATTATTATATCATTCTTTTTTGGTATGTAACGACCTGTTAATGGAATTATCTTGATGACCCTTCCATTTATATTTATTAATCCTAAATATGATGCCACTATTTGATTATTCTCACGGAAAACACCATAACTAGGTATGTAGTCCATTCCTTCTGCGATTATCTCGCCGGGAACTACAATGTCCCTTTCTTTTACTAATAAATTAGACATTTTAAATCTCTCCTTACTATTTTTTTCATTATTATCATTTTGTTTTTACAACTTGAGTTTCAACTTCGCCCTTTGTTAAATGATTAAGCTCGTTGAACATATCACTTTGTAAACCTGCGGGAACTTCTACAATTACCAATAAGCTTCCATTATTTTCCCATTTTTCTTCTAGAAGTTTACCAAATCTTTTCATTATCGAAAAACTCTGGCCTGCAAATTGCGGAGGAACTTTAACACTAATCTCACGAACTTCATACTTTATAGGTATGATCGGATTTATTTTCTTCACGATTTCTTGAACTTGAGATTCTGCGCTCTTGAAATAATCTATGTTTACCTTTGCTTCATCCAGTGCATTCTGAATTCTTAATGGCGGATGTGGCAAGTTAGTCTTTGGATCAATTGCGTTTCTGTGAATTAAGTTTACTATTTGCAATCTCTTTTCATCGCGAAGCTTGTTTTTGTATTCTGTTGTTAACTGGATTTCTCCTTCCTGTATTATTTTTTCCGCTATCTTTTTCTTGTCACTAGTTCCGAATAATTTTTCCATTTCATGTTCGCTAGCTTTTGTTCCTTTTTTTATGTCATGGAAGATATCATCAGTTACTAAAATATCATCTATCTTTATCTTGCCTTGTCGGAAATCAATAGCTTTTTCTGGAGTTTCAACTAATATTTCAAAAAGCAAGCTACCAATCTTATGCCTTACAGTTATTGCTTTATTTATGTCTACCATTTTTACTCTTTGATCAATCTTTTTACGTATTCTTTTTTTAGTCTTTGGAATTTACTATCTTCGGATCTTAAGAAGGCTCCATCAATCCTGTCCATTGAAAAATCCTTCCCTAAAAGCTTTTTCAGTATCTCGACGCATAATTTAATTCCTTCATCGATTGTGATTGTTTCTTTGTAGCGCTTCAACAAAAATTCCTTGATTTCTGTTTCTGCTTCGCCTATTGCCGTTGCTTTATATTCAAAGTAAATACCTGTTGGATCAGTTACGAATAACTTAGGAACCTTGTCATCAATGCCACCGAATATAATGCTTACTCCGAAAGGTCTAGCACCGCCATATTGGGTGAATTGCTGCTTGATGTCGCAGATTTCTTTTACAAGCAAATGAGTGTCCATTGGAGCGTCATAAGTTACCTTATGTTGTTGAGCCATTACTTGAGCTCTTTCGATCAATACACGACCATCACTCAATATTCCTGAAGAAGTTGCTGCGATGTGCTCGTCTATTTGATATATCTTCTCGATGGATTCTGGAACTATAAAAGCATCTAAGATTCTTTTATCTGCTACCATTAAAACTCCGTCCTTGCAGACTAAGCCTATAGCACTTGTTCCTTGGCGAACTGTCTTTTTTGCGTATTCTACCTGAAGTAATCTACCGTCAGGACTGAACATTGTAGAAGTCCTATCGTATCCCATCATTTGATGATTATTTGTATTGCTTGGTTGCATTTTATCCTCCTTTTTTTAACATTTTTTTTGATTTGTTAATCATACCTGATATATTTATTGTGTTTACTATGACTTTGTCATTGTTTATTTGACGTATCAATGCTAAGCTTGTTTTGAGCTCATTAACATACTTATGATTTACTTTTAAAACACCTTTGTTTTCATGATATAACTCATCTAAGTGAATTATGCCATATTTTGCCATACTTAACTCGCCTAAGAATCTCAAATTTGCTGAGTCTATTGAACTTTTTGCTTCATTAAATGATAATTTGTTCTGCGAGATTATCTCGTAAGTGAGATATCTCTTTTTTTCCCTTAATGAAGGTGATATTGGTTTTATTCTTATAATTTTAACCACCCAAAACTGAGAAATGTTTTATGTATAGTTTTTTCTCTTCTCAATCCAATCCTGTGTAACTTTGGCTTGGTTTATAAAGCTTATGATTTGCCTTTTTTACAATATATGAAATCCTCTGGAAAACTAAAAGGAAACATATATAAAACTTTTTTGTTTGTTTATTTTTTGAAATGACAAAAAAACTTAATTTAGGATGTGGAAAAGACATTAAACAAAACTATGTAAATCTTGATGTTGTTAAACTTCCTGGAGTAGATATAGTACATAATTTAGAAAAATATCCTTATCCATTCAAAGATAATGAGTTTGATGAAGTATATTGCCATCATGTTCTTGAGCATATGACCAGCATTGTAAAACCTCTTGAGGAGTTATGGAGGATTACTCGCAAAGGCGGCAAATTAGTCATTGAAGTCCCAATATCTCCCGGAATAGGAGCTTTTGTCGATCCTACTCATAAATCTTTCTATACATTTGGCACCTTCGATTATTTTACAGAAAACAATATGCTTAATTACTATTCAAAAGCAAGATTCAAGATATTAAAAAGAAGGATAATATTTTCAACTAATCTTTATCCATTGAAATGGTTTTATAATTTAGCAACAAAAATAGTAAACTCAGATATCAATTTGCAAAAAGCTTATTTTTTTAATTTTTCATTTATTTTTCCAGCTTATCTGATTGATGCTGAACTCGAAGTAGTGAAATAGAAATGACCGAAAAAAAGAAATCTATCACCAACAAAAAGCCATTAGTCTGCATTATCATAGTAAACTGGAATGGCGGTCAGACAACTATGAACTGTCTTGAATCACTAATCAAGCTTACAAAATATCCTAATTATAAGATTATCGTAATAGATAATGGATCTAGTGATGGTACTTTAGAAAAAATATCTTCCATAAAACAAATTGATTTATTCAAACTAAATGAAAATATAGGATATGCCCCTGGAATGAATTTGGGATGGAAATATTCTATAGAAAAATACAATCCAGATTATATATGCAATATGAATAATGACATTGTAACAATCCAAGATTTCTGGTTAGACTTGATGGTTGAAGAACTTGAGAAAGATCCATTGAGAGGATTATGTGGAAACAAATTACTTTTCCCTGATGGCAGAGTTCAATTGCTATTTATTGAGAGAAAACCTAAATGGTATGAAGAGAAAGACAATGGGCAATTTGATTTCGTTAAAGAAGTAAAGGCAGTAGGCGGTGCTAATATGCTAATAAAAAGATCTGTAATTGATAAGATTGGTGCCTTAGATGAACATTTTTTTTATGGTCCTGATGACATAGACTATTGCATAAGATCAACTAAAGCAGGTTTTAAAATTGTTTATCAGGGGCTTTCAAAATCAGAACACTTAGCCAGTTTTTCTTATTTATCCGCTAAAAAAGATTTTATATATCTTCACCAGAGCTATGGACAGATGTTTTTTACGTTTAGGCATGGAAAATTAGTAGAAAAAATTTTAATGGTAATAAGACAATTTTTCAGAGCATTTGTAACAAGAAAACATCCTTTTGACAAGCAATCCTATTCAAACACTTTTTTTCACAAGAGTTTTATAAAACGAATTAATTATTTCTTTGGATCTTTTTTTAAGGCTTTAAAAGACTATAAATTTGTAAAAATGGAAAGATTCAACGGGAAACTTGTTAAGATATAGTTTAATAATCAATGTTGATTAGGATTTTATAATGGCTAAAGAAAAAAATTTCTCATATGCAAAAAAGAAACCCTTAGTTTGCATAGTAATTGTAAACTGGAATGGACTTGAAGTAACCAAAAATTGCATAGATTCTTTGTTTAAGCAAACTTCCTATCCTAATTATAAGGTCACCTTATTAGACAATGGATCTAACGATAAAAGCGTAGAATTGTTTAGCAAATACAAAAATTTAGACTTGATAAAATTAAATCAAAATGTTGGATATGCCCCAGCTGTAAACATTGCATGGAAGCAGTCTATAGAAAAATACAATCCGGATTATTTGTGCAATATCAACAACGACGTGATATTTTCTCAGAAGGAATGGCTTGATTTAATGATTGATGAGCTTGAGAAAAATCCAATTAATGGAATATGCGGCAACAAATTAACATTCCCTAATGGGGAAATCCAAAAGCTTCATACAAATTTTGACAAGCACCAATATATTGAAGATTCAAAGACTGATTATGGTTTTGTTAGAGAAGTAAAGGCAATAAGCGGAACTTCAATGTTAATCAAGAAATCATTAATCAATAAGATTGGGGCGCTGGATGAGAACTTCTTTTATGGCGCAGATGACACGGATTATTGCTTAAGAACCTTAAAGTCTGGTTATAAAATAATATATTGCGGCAAAGCTGTTATGATACATTTAGGCAGTTTTTCCTACAATAAAGCAAAGAGAGATTTTATCTATAAACACCAAAGTTATTGCCAAATAATTTCGGCATTTAGGTATGGATCATTTATGAAACGAACTAAAATGATATTCATACAATTCTTGCGAGCATTTGTAACAAAAAAGAGCTCCATAGAAAAAAAATCTATGAATAACATAGACATTCATTGGAACATATTCAAGAGACTTGCGATATATTTTGGATCTTTGAAGAATGCTTTGAAGGATTATAGGTCAATAAATCAAGATTACTTCTTAGGCAAAAAGCCAGAACCGAAAAATATATAAACAATCTAAAATTAGCTAGAATTAACTGGTTCTTAAAATGTTAAGAGGGGAATATTAAATGCAAAAAATAAAACAAGAAACATTGCATACCGGTACTACAACAATCGGTATTGTTTGTAAGGATGGAATTGTGTTTGTGGCAGATAAAAGAGTCACTGCGGGTTATAGAATAGCACATAAGTCATTTGATAAAATACATCAGATTACAGATAATATGGCTGTTACAACTGCAGGAAACGTTTCTGATGCACAATTAATAACAAAATTAATCAAAGCAGAGTTACTACTCAAAAAGATTCGCGACAATAGAGAAACTACTGTCAAAGAAGCAGCTAGCTTATTGGCAGGAATTGTCTATGGAAACATTAGAAGAATGTCTATGGTTCCAGGAATCGTAGGATTCTTACTCGCTGGAAAAGACAGCAAGGGATATTCTTTAGTAGAAATAGGAATTGATGGTTCAATATCCTTCTTTGATGACTATACTAGTGATGGCTCTGGATCCGACCTTGCAGTTGGAGTACTAGAAGCAAATTATGTTAAGAACTTATCAGTAGAAGAAGGCATTAAATTAGGATTGAAAGCAATTAATTCTGCAGTACAAAGAGACTTACCAACAGGTAATGGGATTGATGTTTTCACCATAACTGACAAGGGTGTCAAAAAAGTAATGACAAAAACAATTGAGATGAAATTTTAATTCTCATCTGTCATTATTAATTTTATTATTATATCTATGAAAAATAATAATTACTAAAAATAGAAATAAGGAGATAACAGATTAATTCTGTAAAAAATAAAAATGGCAAATATATTAGATGAAGTATCAAAGAAACTTCCAGAAGATGCAAAGATAAGCGAAATGTGCTTTGAAGCTGCAAATATTATATTATATACAAAGAACAAGGAATTCTTTTTGAACAATAATGGTTTTATAAAAGACATAGTCAATGACATAAAAAAAAGAGTAGAGCTCAGGCCAGATCCTAGTATAGTCATGGAAATGGAAAAAGCTCAAGAGATAATTGAAGCTATCTTTCCTAAAGAAGCTGGAGTTAACAACATAATTTTTGATCCTCAAAGATCTAGAGTTATCATAGAAGCGGAAAAGCCAGGACTAGCAATTGGAAAAGCTGGTTCAATCCTTAAGGAAATAAGAGAACAAACATTGTGGGTTCCAACTATAAGAAGAACTCCTGCCATAAAAAGCAAGATCATTGATAGCATTAGACATGTTCTATATGAGAATAATGATGAAAGAAAAAAATTCCTGAATAGAGTCGGAAAAAGAATTTACGATGGATGGATAAGGGCCAAGAAAAGCGAATGGGTAAGAATAACTTTTTTAGGAGCAGGCAGAGAAGTCGGAAGGAGCTGCATTTTATTACAGACTCCGGAATCAAGGATACTTTTGGATTGCGGTATTAATGTAGCTGCCCAAGATGAAAATCAATTCCCAATTTTAGACGCTCCAGAATTTAATATTAAAGATTTGGATGCAGTAATAATTAGCCATGCTCACGTTGACCATTGCGCTTTTTTACCTTACTTAATAAAATATGGCTATGATGGGCCAGTTTATTGCACAAGTCCAACAAGAGATGTAATGTCATTGTTGCAATTAGATTACATAGGAATTCAGCAGAAAGACGCTAAAAAAACTATTTATTCAAGTACAGATATTAAAAACACTGTCAAGCATACAATTTGCTTGGATTATGAGGAAGTAGCAGACATTACTCCAGATGTAAGGCTTACATTCTATAATTCCGGACATTCATTAGGAAGTGCGATGTGCCATTTGCATATTGGAAATGGATTACATAATCTATTGTATACTGCTGATTTGAATTATGAAGTAAGTAACTTATTGTCAAAGGCTGTAACAAAATTTCCAAGATTAGAAACAGTAATTATCGAAGGAACTTATGGTGGAAATAATGATATTATAACTGATAGATCCCAAAGCGAGAAAGATTTAATCGATAAGATTAATGAAGTCAGTAAACGTGGCGGTAAGATATTAATGCCTGTTTTGGGAGTTGGACGTTCACAAGAAATAATGGTTGTAATCGAAAGAGCATCACGAGAAGGATTAATCGATAAGGCTCCTGTATTCATTCAAGGAATGGTCTGGGATATTACAGCAATACATACAGCATATCCAGACTTCTTCAACAGCAAAGTAAAGAAAGCAATATTCCACAAAGATCAGAATCCTTTCTTAAACGAAATATTCAAACGCGTAGGTTCGCAGAAAGAAATGCAAGAAGTAATCAATGATACAGGTTCATGCGTAATAATGGCCACATCTGGAATGATGCAAGGCGGGGCTTCTGTAGAATATTTTAAGAATTTAGCAGATAATCCAAAAAACATGATTATATTAACATCTTATCAAGGAGAGGGAAGTTTAGGTAGAAAATTACAGAATGGAGAAAAGGAAATAGTTTTTCAAAACGGCTCTGGTAGACCAGAAGTAATCAAAGTAGAATGTGAAATAGTCTCTTTGAGAGGATTTTCTGGACACAATAACAGAGAACAAACTATGGAATTCTTAAGAAGATTAATTCCACAACCTAAAAAGATTATACTTAATCATGGAGAAAGCTCTAAATGCTTAGAATTAGCGAGTTATATACATAAATCTTTTAGAGTAGAAACAGTAGCTCCAAGAAATTTAGAATCTGTCAGATTGAGATAAATTTTATCATTTTTTATAGTTTAATATGATTCATAACATTTATAAATAATAATTCTTGCCCAAATTAAAATAAAAACGGATGGTGGCTAAATGGAAAAAACACACTTATTAACAATATTAGTATCGATTATTATAGGTCTTTCTGTATTGAATCTAGTATTTACAATGATGGTAGATACAAAATTAAGCGGTATTACAGGAAATGCAGCAGCCGATAATAATAATCCACAAGCAGTACAACAACCTACAAATAATGGTCCAACTCAAAGAATTAAAGTTAGTGATAATGGAGATCCTTCTGTTGGGTCAAAAGATGCAAAAGTAACAATAGTAGAATTCAGCGATTTTCAATGCCCATATTGTGGGATGTTTGAAACTAATACTTATCCTCAATTAAAATCACAGTATATTGATACTGGAAAAGTTAGATTAGTTTTTAGAAATTTCCCATTAACATCTATACATCAAAACGCAGAGAAAGCAGCTGAAGCATCAGACTGTGCAAATGAGCAAGGAAAGTTCTGGGAATATCATGCTAAATTATTTGCCAACCAGCAAGCATTGGATGTAACAAACTTAAAACAATATGCAAGCGATTTAAAACTTGATACAACTAAATTTAACTCTTGCTTAGATACTGGAAAGATGGCTAGCGCAGTACAAAAAGACCAAACTGACGGAAGCTCATATGGTGTTAGCGGAACCCCAACATTTTATATTAATGGTATAAAATTAGTTGGTGCACAACCATTTTCAGCATTCCAAACAGCTATAGATTCAGAATTAAAAAACTGAACTTTTTTCTTTTTTCTTTTATAACAACTTTTTAATATTTAATTAAATCTTTATGTTAGTATCTAATGAGATTTGAAGAGTGAATGCTTGTGATGATAAGCTATGAAATTAAAACTCAATCGATCTTCTTTTTTAACCCTAGCAAAATCTCCTTGCGAAGACTTTGCTGGGGAAAAAGAGGTGATATAATTAATATATAAAACTACTATATAAATCTTTCTATTTTTACTATTATATAGTTGTTACAATAATAATTCTAAATTTAAAAATGACTTATTTTCACGTTTTAAGCCTTAAAAGACTAAAAGATAGTCTTTTTATATTAGTGATTACTTAATAATAGTAACATTAAAACAATAAAAATGACAATTGAAGAAATATTACAAAACGGAAAAGAAAATTTTTATGATTTAATTTATAGAGGAGCTACCTTATTTCCACATTCAAATGACTTAATGCATGTTGGTTTGATTGGAGTTATCCCATTTTTAGTGGGTAAATATGGATTTGAATTGGTTGGCAATCATTTAAAGATAGATAAATTAACTAATAATTCTAATAAAATTGGACTTGTTGCTTCAGGGTTATCTGAGATAATTTGGCAAACTATGATTGAACCAAAATCCCCTTATGATCACCCAAATGATTTTTATGGTAAATTTAGAGGAATTATAGATACTTCCATCGGTGCAGGATTATCATATTTTCTTACAAAAAAATTAAAACCTAAATAAAATGACCAACGAAAATCTAAGATTATTAATGGAATTAAGGAATGATTCTGGACTATTTAGTGCAGCCAGCAAAAAAGTAAAAACTGGCTATGATAAAGCTTGGATCAGAGACAATATTTATTGTACTCTAGGAGTTGAATTGTTTGATAAAGAAGAAACAATAAAGACATATCATGCATTACTAGATATTTTTTTGAAACATGAATATAAAATCAAGTATGCAATAAAACACAAACCAAATTACTCTTATGAATATATACATGCTCGTTATGATCCCGTTACTTACCAAGAATTTAATGAGGAATGGGGCAACAAACAAAACGATGCAATTGGAGCTTTCTTATTCAAAATTGCTAAATTAATTGACAAAGATTATAAAATAATCAGAAATAAAAATGATCTAAGAATAGTTCAAGAATTAGTTTTTTATCTGGAATCTATCGAATATTGGCAAGACAAAGATAACGGAATATGGGAAGAAAATGAAGAAGTTCATGCTTCTAGCGTTGGTGCTTGTTTAGCTGGATTAAAAGCAATATCAAAGCATGTTTATGTCCCTAAAATGTTAATCGATAAAGGACAAGAATCATTGAATAAATTATTGCCTAGAGAATCAGAAATCAAAGAAACAGATTTAGCTTTATTAAGCTTAATTTATCCTTATGAAATTGTAACTAAGAAACAAGCTGATTTAATACTAAAAAATGTTGAATCAAATCTTGTCAGAGATAAAGGATTGATTAGATACACCAATGATAGATATTATGCTAATAATGGAATAGAAGCAGAATGGTGCTTTGGATTTCCCTGGCTTGCTATAATATATAAGAATTTAGGAAAAATCAACAAATATTATTATTACATTGAAAAATCCAAAGAATGCTTGAATGAAAATGGTGAAATGCCCGAATTGTATTTTGGCCAGACTTCTATATACAATGAAAATACTCCATTAGGCTGGGGACAAAGCTTGATGATAGTGGCGCTACAAGAATAGTTGTAGAAAGATTTATAGAAACTTCATATAATTTTAATTAATTCTTTTTGTATATAATCTATAAGGAGGGATTAATATGAATGAAAAAGACAATTTGATAAATACTTGGGAGCGAGAGTTCCAGACTACATTAAAATGCTTGAAAAATTTTCCTGCAGAGAGAGAAAACTATAAACCACATGAAATATCTAAATCAGCTAAAGAACTAGGATGGCTTTTTGTTTCAGAAGAACAAACATTTGTTAATGGAATAATTCCAGGTAAGATAGATTTTAGCAATATAGCTAAAGCACCCTCTAGCATGAAAGAAGTAATACATGAATTTGAAAAAGCACATAAAGAAACCATTGAAAAATTAAAAACTTTAAATGATGAAGATTTTAATGCAATGATGGAATTTCCGGTAGCACCAAAGAAAATGATGGACTTTAGAAAAATAGACCTGATGTGGATGTTCTTGATGGATAGCATACATCATAGAGGACAATTTACAGTTTATCTAAGATTGGTTGGAGCTAAAGTTCCAAGCATATATGGTCCAAGCGCTGATGAGCCTTGGTAATTTTTCTTTTATTCTTTTATTTTGTTATATAAATAGCACCGTAGAATAAAGCATCTTCTTGCAATTTTGATACCACAATTTTACCTTTGTATTTGACCATTGCAGATCTCCTTGCAATTTTTATGGCATTATTAATTAATTCTTTGGATTTAGATAATCCCCCATTTATTACGATAATTTTTGGATCAAAAATATTTATTATGTTCAACAACCCTATTCCTAAATAATTGGATGTTTCTTTTATGAATTCTTTTGTATTCTTGTCTTTCTTGCTTAATTCCATGATTTTTTTAGAATCTAGTTTTATCTTGAATTTCTTGAAATATCTATCACTAATTCCTTTCCCTGAGCAATATGATTGCAAACAGCCATGATTTCCACAAGAGCAATTGTCGCCATTAGCTACAATTACCATATGGCCTATCTCAAGAGCAGAATTCATCTCGCGATATAGTTGATTTTTATAGACTAATCCTGCACCAATTCCAGTTCCTATAGAAATACAAAACAATGAATCAGATTTTTGATTTATAGAATATTCCCCAAGAGACTGGAGTTTTACGTCATTCTCTATTATAGTACGAATATTAAACTTGGATTCTATTATCTTTTTAAGATTTATTTTCTTAAAACCTTTTATATTAGGTACATTAATAACCGTTCCTTGATTATATTCAACAGGACCTGCTACACCTATAACTATAAATTTTATATTTTTTCTTTCTATATTTGTAGATATTATATCAATGTTATCCAATAAATCTTTTAAAACTAGGCTATAACTTTCATTTTGAGTATGGAATTTCAATTTTTTTATTATTTTATTATCACGAATTAAACCAACTATAGTTTTTGTAGCACCAAGATCAATAGCAATTATATATTTCATGATTTCATCTCCTTTAGAAGCTCTATGAACGTAGCCGAACTCCATGATTGCGATTTACACCCCTCAGATTTTTGCCTTGACGAAGAGCTTAGTTCAGACTCAAATCCGAGATACCCACTCCATAATATTTCATGAATGGAAGATTCCAATATTTTTTTAATATATTTTTAATATTTTTTTCTATTTTGCCTTAGCAAACAAATTGCAGCAATGTTATTTAAGAAATACCAAGAGTCTCCACGATGATAACTAATATTATCTTCTCCAGTATAATTTGGTTGGAATAACGGAGAAGATTTCTCTATTGAAGAGAAACCCCCCCAATTATTCCACATTTTAGGTATTGATGTTTGAAAAACATGATCCCATTCTTCTTTAGTAAGCAAATTTGAGTAAGTATAATATGCTAAGAATATATTTGGACGTATTGTAACATCATCTGAACCGTCTTTAAGCACGGGGTCCATGAAGAATTTTTTTCTTGTTTCGTTACGAAGCCCTTCTTCTATGATTTTGTATTTTGTATTTTTTGTTAGCTTATACATTAAAGAATAAATGTAAAGATAATAACACTGAATCTCGATTCTAGCTCCAGATCGGGTGTCATTTGCGATATGAGTGTCCATCCAAGTTTCTAAGCTACCATTTTCTATTAATGAAGCTTGATGATTCATGCTCATTAAAGCCTTAATTATTTTAGAATCATAATCCTTTATTTCTGATGATCTTAGCATTAACAATCCGAGAGCATCTTTTGATATAAGCTTAGATTCCTGGTTGCTGTAGATATTTCCATTTTTAATGTAAAAATCAATATACTTGTTGATGATTTGTGTTGATAAATTTTTATTGAACA
This sequence comes from Candidatus Woesearchaeota archaeon, assembly GCA_964356985.1. Taxonomy (GTDB): domain Archaea; phylum Nanobdellota; class Nanobdellia; order SCGC-AAA011-G17; family JAGVZF01; genus CAYHJT01. The sequence goes on along the minus strand of CAYHJT010000003.1, from coordinate 809 downwards.
AAGACAATGCCTTTATAGATGTTAATTCATCCCTTGCCCAATACTGGAAAAACCAAGGTAATCCAGCTAATATCCCCTTTTCAGTCGTTAGTTGATCCAAGGAATTTACTGAACACTTATAGGCAAAATCTAATTCTTTGTTTTTATTTCTGAATTTTGACAATAATCTTGAAACATGTTTTTCATGATTTATTAATATTTCATCTAGGTTTTTAAGAATGTAATTATTTTCGTTAATAGCCTTTTTCTTGTCCAATGAAGCCGTTATTATTAATTTATTTGTTATAACCTTTAATCCATGATAAACATAACGCTCCGACGGCTCTGAATTACGTGACTTATCTAAACTGTACACTTTTTTTATCCAGCTATTTGGCTTAGTAAACGTTGATTCGTTTATGACAACATACATGGAATATTCATGGTTTCCTTCTTGTTCATTGTCATTATGATTTTTTACTTTGTCAAATTGTATAATTATTTTATTATTCTCGTGACTTATTTTGTAAAACCTACCATAATTTCTGTTATCATAAGATTTTTTTATGTCTAAAAATAATTCTATTATCACATGCTTATTGAATCTACAGATAAGAGAATTAAAATTTTTTATCATATATAATTTTTCATTCATATTACCGCGTTCTAGAGCAATGTGAGAGAAATTATTTACTATCTTTGAAATAGGTTTATTTACAAAAATTTCATCCAATATCTTATACATTTCGTTTTTTTCATTTATAAAAAACCCATCATATCTTGAAGAATTAATGGAATAGGAATAATAGCTCCCGTTCCTGTTGGTAATC
>CAYHJT010000002.1:0-20436 GCA_964356985.1 Candidatus Woesearchaeota archaeon | reverse complement strand
TTCTATACTTATGAGTTATAACAAAAATAAAGGAGCTATATTTACTGGTGAAATGTATGAAATATATAAAGAAAACTGTAATAAATCTGGATTAAAACCATTAACACAAAGAAGAGTTTCTGATATTATCGCTGAATTAGATATGTTAGGCATAATTAATGCTAAAGTTATAAGCCGTGGTAGGGGTGGCAGAACAAGAGAAATTAGAATGGCCATACCTGATTCTACTACAGAAGAATTAACCAGAACTTTGAAAGATGGACTTAATTTATAATGATTCAAAATGACAAAAAAGGTATAGTGAAATATTTTTTAAACAAAGGTTACCTAATTAGCCCAGACTTTTTAGAAAATTATGAATCTTATTCAGATGAAAATATTTTAATTTTATTAAAGGAAAAAATATCTAACAAAGAACAAATTTCTGTTATAAATAAAGATATTTTTAATATTTTAAAAGAAAATAAATCTATTCCTGACATAAATTGGAATGAATTTGAAAATTCTAGGATATTATATGAAAAAGGAAGAGATTCAAGAATGTACGATACTTTTTTAAAATTATTAAATTATAACACTTCAAAAGAAAAAACGGATGAATTGAATAGTATTCTTCAAGATGTAAAAAAAGACCCAGAAATATTAGAAAGTTTTATCGAAGAAAAAGGTCTAGAAGATGAAAATAATAATGTTCTATTAGTAAAATCTTATACTAATCCTCCAAAAAAAAGAGAACCCCAAGATTTTGTACATTATTATAATAAGAGATATGAAGCACTTAAGAAAATTCTGTTAAATAGAACTGAACTACAAAATACTTTATCTATAAGTAGGGTATTAAATAAGAGCAATAGAGAAGAGATTTCTATTATTGGCATGGTTGTAGAAAAAAACGTTACTAAAAATGATAATTTAATAATTGTTATAGAAGATATTACTGGTCAAATAAGTATATTAGTAAACAAATCTAAACCAGAACTATACGATAAAGCAAAAAACATAACTTTAGATGAAGTTATTGGTATTTTGGGAATTGCTAGTAATAAACTCATTTTTGTAAATAATATATTATTTCCAGATATACCCTTGAATAGTTATCAAAAAAAAGCAGAAATAGAATCATATGCCGCCTTTATATCTGATATTCATGTAGGAAGTAGATTGTTCTTAAGAGGGGAATTTATGAAATTTATAAATTGGATAAATGGAGACTCTGGAAACGAACAACAAAGAAAAATAGCAATGAACATAAAATATCTTTTTATTGTTGGAGATTTAGTTGATGGTGTCGGAGTTTATCCTAGCCAAGAACCAGAATTAGTGATAAAAGATGTTATCGAACAATATAACGAACTTTCTAAATTACTTTCTTTAATAAGAAATGATATTAAGATTATTGCTTGTGGAGGCCAGCATGATGCAATAAGACTTTCTGAACCACAACCACCTTTTGACAAGGTCTATTCAAAATCCCTGTATGATTTACCAAATTTTATATCTGTATCTAACCCAAGCACTATAAACATAGGATCAACAAAAACCTTTGAAGGTTTTAATGTTTTAATGTACCATGGAGCTAGTTTTCATTATTATATTTCTAATATAGACCAATTAAGATTTAATAATACTCCCGATAACCCCCATTATGTTATGCACTATTTATTACAAAAAAGACATTTAGCACCAACTCACGGATCTACAGTTTATGTACCTGATGTTGATGAAGATCCTTTAGTTATAGACAAAGTTCCAGATATATTTGTATGTGGGGATATGCACCGTTCAGATATTTCTCAATATAATAATGTACTTACTATAAATTGTTCATGTTGGCAAAGCAAAACAGACTTTCAAGAAAAAATAGGTAATGATCCCGATCCTGCCAAAGTTCCGATATTTAACTTAAAAACAAGAGAAATAAAAATAATCAATTTTGGTGAATAAATGAATACAGAAGAATATTTTAGTTTATTGGATAATAACGTAAAAAAGGCTTATGAATTAGCTACAAAAGCAAGACTCATGAGTTATGATCCTATAGATGAAGTAGAAATTATCCCTGTAAAAAATATGGGTGAAAAAGTAGAAGGATTAATTTCTGTAATGCATCCACAAATTAAAGATAAAGGAATTCCCCAAAGAATAGAAGAATTAGAATTACAATACAATAAACTAGATTGGAGGGTTGCATTTACTGTCTCCTTAGAAGTTGCTCAAGAAAAATTTTGTAATTTTAAAGATAAAATAGAAGCAATAGAAGCAGGTATAAGGGTAGGATTTGCATATATTACTTTAGGAAGTGTAGCAAGCCCCCTTGAAGGATTTGTAAAATTAGAATTAAAAAAAAGACAAGATGGAAAGGATTATTTTTGTTTATTTTATTCTGGACCAGTTAGAAGTGCTGGAGGAACTGGAGCTAGCGTTTCAGTGCTTATTGCAGATTATATAAGAAAAAAATTCGGTTATGAAAAATATGATCCTACTGAAAAAGAAATAAAAAGAGCATTTGTAGAATTACAAGATTATCATGAAAGAGTAACTAATTTGCAATATTTTCCATCTGAAATCGAAGTTGAATTTTTGGCAAGTCATTTACCTTTACAAATAGATGGCGATCCCAGTGAAAAATTTGAAGTAAGCAATTATAAAGATATACAAAGAATTGGGGCTAATAGAATTAGAAATGGTTTTTGTTTAGTTATGGCTGAGTGCTTAGCACAAAAAGCACAGAAAGTTTCAGCACAATTACAAAAATGGGGAAAAGATTTTGATATGGGTGATTGGGATTTTATGATCGAATTCGTAGCCTTACAAAAAAAATTAAAATCCCAACAAAAAATCGAAGACAATCAACAAAAAGTTAAAGCAGATTACACCTTTATTAAAGACATTGTTGCTGGAAGGCCAGTATTAACATATCCTTTCATGAAGGGGGGATTAAGACTTAGATATGGTAGATGTAGAAATTCTGGTTTATCTAGTATGTGTATTTCTCCATTGACCATGTTAGTATTAAAAAATTTTATTGCTATAGGAACTCAACTAAAAGTAGAAAGACCCGGTAAGGGGACTGCTTTAGGAAGTTGTGATACTATTGAAGGACCCATTGTAAAATTAAAGGATGGGGAAGTTGTTTATTTAGAATCTATTGAACAAACAAATTCATTACTAGACAAAATCAAAGAAATAATCTTTTTAGGAGATATTTTAGTTAATTATGGAGATTTTTTAAATAGAGCTCATATACTCATACCCCCCGGATATTGTGAAGAATGGTGGGTTGAAGAATTAAAATTTATATTAACCAATTTAGAAAATATTGAAAGTAAAAAAATTTTAGATGAATTAATAAAGAATCCATTAAAACATATTTCCTTTGAAGATGCTTATAATTTATCTAAAACTTACCAAATACCTATGCATCCAAGATATACATTGCATTGGACAGATATAAATTTAGAAGATTATAAAATACTCCTAGAAAAAGCCAGTTTATTTAATTTTGATAAAGAAGATAACTATAAGGTTTTAATTAAAAATTCTATTGAGACTAAAAGAATTCTTGAGAGCTTAGGATTACCCCATAAAATTGTAAGTGATATAATCATAGTTGAAGGTGATTGGACTAAATCCCTTCTACTTGGTTTGGGATTAATGGATGATAATAATTCTAATAAAAATAAATTGGATTATTCAAAAATACAAAATACATTACAAGCAGTAAATGAAATTAGCGAAATCATATTAAAAGATAAGAGTGGCATATCTATTGGTGCAAGAATGGGTAGACCAGAAAAAGCAAAATTGAGAAAATTAACTGGAAGCCCACACTCATTGTTTCCTGTTGGGGAAGAAGGTGGCAGGCTTAGAGCATTAAAATCTGCTGCAGAATCCACAAATGGTAGTGTTTATGCAGAATTTCCTACTTATTTTTGTGATGATTGTAAAGAATTCAATGTTTTTAGACTTTGTAGTAAGTGTGGTAAAAAAATTGAAAAACAATATTTTTGTGATAAATGTAACAAAATAATCAATGCTCCTACATGTTCGATTCATGGCAATAATCGTTTGTATAATAAAAGATCTATTAATATTTCTACCTATATTGAAGAAACAAAAAATCATTTAGGATTAACAAAGCTTCCATTATTAATTAAAGGAATTAGGGGCACTTCGAATGAAGGCCATGTGGCTGAGAATCTCGGAAAGGGTATTTTGAGGGCGATACATAATATTACTGTAAACAAAGATGGCACTATAAGATATGACATGACTGAAACAGCATTAACACATTTTAAACCTAAAGAAATAGGAACTTCAATATCTAAATTAATAGAATTAGGATATGATAAAGATGTTTATGGAAATAAACTAGAAAATAATAATCAGATATTAGAGATGAAAGTACAAGATGTAGTATTACCTTCTGGCATTGAATCTTTTGAAGAAGGGGCGGATATAATTTTGTTTAGAGTGTCTAAATTTATTGATGACCTCTTAGTTAATTTTTATAAAAAATCTAGTTTTTATAATTTAACTGATAAAAAAGATTTGGTAGGACATTTAGTAATTGGATTAGCACCACATACTTCTGCCGGAATAATCGGAAGAATCATCGGTTTTTCTAGAACTCAGGGATGTTATGCAAATCCAATGTGTCATTGCGCAATAAGAAGAGACTGTGACGGAGATGAATGTGGAGTTATGTTGCTTATGGATGGTTTACTTAACTTCTCTAGAAAATTTTTACCAGCCCATAGAGGATCTACGCAAGATGCTCCGCTAGTATTAACAACTAAATTAATACCTTCTGAAGTTGATGATATGGCTTTTGATATGGATGTCTGTTGGAATTACCCATTAGAATTTTATGAAGCTTGTAATAATTACAAATCTCCTAGTGAAGTAAAATTAGACATAATAAAAAGAAGACTTGGGACCGAAAAACAATACCAAGAATTTGGTTTTACTCATAATACTTCTGATATCAATCTTGGAGTAAGATTCAGCGCTTATAAATCATTACCTACAATGTTGGAAAAAGTACGTGGACAAATGGAAATTGCAGAGATGATTCGTGCAGTAGATACTGATGATGTAGCTCGATTAGTAATAGAAAGACATTTTATAAGAGATATTAGGGGTAACCTTAGAAAATTTTCAATGCAACAATTTAGATGCTCTAAATGTAACAAGAAATATAGAAGACCCCCGCTTCTTGGTAAATGTTTAAAGTGCGATGGAAAAATAATATTCACTATTTCTGAAGGATCTATAGTTAAATATCTTAATCCTAGCTTTGAACTCGCAAATAAATATAATCTTAATCCTTATTTAAAACAAAGTTTAACCTTGACAAGAAGTAGGATAGAAAGCCTTTTTGGAAAAGAAAAAGAAATACAATCCGGATTAACATCTTGGTTTGGGTAACATAAATCTTATATCTAAATAGATATCCTTATTATTATGCGTAATACCCAAATAATGAATGAACAACTAAGACAAACAGAAATAATGACTTTTTTATCTGAAAAAAGAACAATCTTGTCAGAGATAAGAACTTGGGTAACAATGATTTTATTGCCAATTAGTATTATTACAGCATCCCTAGCAATAATAAAGACGAACACTACTTCTGGATCAAATTTATTCAAATATTTAATGATCTTTTCAATATTATTTGGAATGTTTATTTTATATTTTATAGTTAAAAATTTAGTAGACTTATTTTCTTTAAATCAAAGAATAAAAAAATTTGGATTACCTTAATACATATTATTTTTCATAATCTTCATTTATTGATTTATAGATATCAGAAGCCTTTTTAGGACCTATTTTTTCTATTTTTTGTAGTTCTTCCTCACTTAAATTTATTATACTTTTAATAGTTTTAAATTCATTTAGTAATGATCTAGATAGAGTGGGCCCTACTCCGGGCAATGATTGAACAATATATTCTTTCAAATCTGATTGAGTGAGTGGTTTTTTCTCAGTTCGTAGCAATAGATCCCTATCATTTTCTTTTTGCTCTCTTAATGCAATTATTCGCATTAAAGCAGCAGTATCTTGCAAATTTTTTGTAAACAATATCGGAATTCCATAATTTAATGCGATTGAAGCAAACATACCTCTTATAGAATTAGGATGCATTTTTCTTATAGTATAAATATCTTGATCTCCACAGATTATTAATAACGGATTTTGATAATTATTTTTTAAGTTAGACATCTGACTCATAAGTCTGCCATCTATTATTGAATTAATAAAATCATCTTGAGTTTTGAATTCTATGCATACCCTATCACTTAACACATAATCTCCACAAGAAAGATTTTCTATAGTAACTTCTATTCCAAGATTTGCTAATTCTTTTATTACGTTAGAAGATTTTTCTCTATAATCTGCGATAATTCTTATAGAAGACTCTTTTCCAGAAAAACTAGCTATTGTTTTTTGATCTATTTTTTCAAAATTCAACTTCAATTTTTTCTTTATTGAATCTAGAGCGCGATACATACGTTTTTCTTTATTCTGAGATACCCAATGATAAGATTCGTCTCTAGATTTTTTAGTTATCAATATTATCAGATGACCTTTATGCTGTCTAGCGGTCCTACCTCTACGTTGAATAGATCTTATTGCACTAGGAACCGGTTCATAAAATATTACTGTATCTACTTTAGGAATATCTAAACCTTCTTCACCAATAGATGTGCTTATAAGAACATTATATTCATTTTTCTTGAACTTATCAATTACTTGATGTTGTTCTTTTTGGCTTAATCCAGTCTCACCTTTTTTTAACTGACCAACAAATAATTTCGCCCTTATTCCATCTATTTTATTTAAAGTTTTTTCAATATGGTGGGCAGAAGTTCTATATTGATTGAATACAATTAATTTAGAATTTTCATCTTTACTAATTAAATCCTTTACAATTTTTATAAGCTCAATTATTTTAGGGTGATCGATTCCTTTAGATAAATACTCTTCACATTTAATTGAAGCAGACTTAAAATTGATATCCTTGACCAAATTTTTTATAGCTTTTACACTAGTTGTTTCTGAATCACGAATTATTTTTTTTAAATAAGCTTCTAGCGAAAATAATCCCTGAGTTTCTAAAAGTTCTATAGCATAAAAAACTTTTATTGCCTTAGCTAAAATCGATAATGCTCCCCAAATAACAAAGTTTCTTTCCCCGCTAGCTAATTTTCCCTGTAATTGACTTTGTAAAGATATTAAATCCTTTTTGTTTAATGTGTTAGGATTAGTATTGTCATATAAATTAAAATTTTTTAATTTTATTAAACAATCTTTTAAACAATCTTGTAGATAGGATCTTACTTCAATTAATTCATCTGGCAAGTCTACCTTTACCCAGTCTATATTTATATCTTGAACATAAGGAGCAACATCTAGATCTGTTTCAACTCTTATTTCTACTTCTTCTATGAACGCATTTTTGCATACTTCATTTATTTTGTCAACATCTGATCCTGGAGAAGCGGTTAATCCTATGATTCTTGCGAAGCTTGCTTCTTGATAATACATTTTACAAATCTGAACATAATCATAATCCCCAACACATCTATGAGCTTCATCCAGGATTAATAAAGAAACATCTTTTATGTTGATATTCTTGTTTGTTATATCATTCAATAATCCTTGAGGAGTAGAAATTATTATCCTTGAATCTTCCCATAAGGGCTTTCTTTTCAAAGGAGATACCTCTCCAGTGAATAATACTATCTCTTTTTCATCTATGTCTAAACATTCAATGAATTCTTTATATATCTGATTAGCTAGAGGCTTAGTAGGTGTTAAAAATAATATTTTTGAATTAGGAAAACTGTTCAATCTTGTTTCACTTAGCAATATAGATACCTTTGTCTTACCTAGTCCAGTAGGCAAAACAACTAAACAGTTTTTATTTATACAAGAGTTAACTATATTTTTTTGATACTCTCTAGGCTCAAAATTCTTTATCTTTATCATCATACTTACCCATACTTAAGATTTATATAACTTTTTAACAACAATTTTTTATGATAAAATTATTTGGAGCTTTGGATTTGATTGCGTGGATCAGTTTAATATTGTTCCAATTTGGATTATTTAAACATTTATTCTTATTTTTTGCGATATACCTAATCATAAAAGGTTTCTTCATTTTTGGAGATATTATAAGTATTTTAGATGGACTAACAGGAGTATTTTTCTTATTAGCATTTATTGGACTTTTTTCAATTTTTACATGGCTATCTTTCTTATTTTTAATGCAAAAATCTTTCTTAACATTACTTTTGTGAAGAGTAATAATAAGCAAATGTTATTATGGCTGCAAGAATTAAACCCATTATCATAGATATAAAGATATTTAAATTACTAATTAACAATAAACTTATTACTATTAATGCTCCAAAGAAAATATAGCTAAATGGAGAGCTAAATACAATATGACTTCCTGCTAATCTTGGCAAGGGTAGCATACTATAAACAGCGATTAATGCATTTATTTTGTAACCTATATCCCAACCTAAACTACTAAATATACTAGCTAAAATAACACTCATTAAAGGTCCAGAAACCGCGATTAATATAATTTCAGGATTATTAAGCTCCTTCACTTTTTTGAAAGCTCTTTTTTTCTTATCTGGAATTATAAATATCTGCCACACTGCCGCAAAAATGAATGTTCCCTTGGAAATTATTGTAAGAATAACTGCTAAGATTGGCCCTAAATAAAATTGGCTAACATTTTTGTTCATTATACGAATCGGAAATTCTGGAGTTTTCTTAAAACTAAATCTATCAATTCCCCATAAACCAAAAACTGTTTCTGCACCAATTTTTGAAGAAATATATTTTTGAATACTTATATGAATAATAACTGATAGAGTAACTATTACTGTAACAAATATTAGATTAGATATCCAATGAGATACAACAAATTTGCTTGTTCCATCATCAAATCCAAAAACTAAACCAAGTATAAAAATAGCGATTACAATATGAACTAATTCAGCTTTTTGAAATTTGATTATAATCCCTCTCCACAATTTTTTTTATCCCTTGAATATGGCCTGCACCAACAATGGCCAAAATTAACTTATTTGGATTATCTTGTTTAATTCTATATAAATTTTTTGCCATTACTTTATTACGTTCATCAATCAATGATTTATAGAATGAAGGATATCTTTTTTTCATGATAAACATCATTGTTTCAATGAATTTTGAATCTGGCACTTTTCGCAAATCTATTTTTTTAAAATCAACACCTTCAATATTTCTTCTAAAAGGAGAGATTATTATATCATAGACTATAGTAAAACGCTCTTTCCAAGTCATTAATTTTGATAATCTTTTTAGAGTTATTTTAATTTCTTGATCAATCAAGAAAAGAGGTATCTTATGTTCTTTACATAAATCAATTGCAGTTATCATTTCAGAACCAGGATCTACACCAACCATATTACCTATCTTTTTTTGTACATAATGCCCTATAATACCGAATAAATAACCTTTAAATCCAATATATCTAATATCTTTAAAAGATATCCCTTTACTGTTTTCTTTAGAATTAATTGAAATGTACCTTAAATGGTCTAATTCGATAGCAACCATATCTGGTTTATTGTTTTTTATGAAACTTTTGACTTCATTAACACTATTAATAGAAATATGAGACGTTCCTATGAAATAAATTTTATCCCAGATATAAGTTACCATTCAAAAGAGAAAAATATATAAAGTTATAAAGATTTCTTACAAGGAAATTATAAACATACTTTAAAAAATTAAATCAAAAGGAGGATTAAAATGGCTATAAAGACTATGCTTGTCTCTGATGTTTACGGTGCCGAAGTATTTACAGACAGTGGAGATTTTTTTGGTGTTGTAAAAGAGGCAGTCCTTGGAACAAATAAAGTAACTGGTTGGAGAATAGAGGCTGTTAAAGGTTCTTACTTAAGCAAAGTTTTAGGTGGAGCTAAAGGTGTAATAGTACCACATAGCTTAGTTAAGAATATTGGCGATGTTGTTATTATTAGCAAAGCAGCTTTGCCTAGTTATGAAGAGTCTCCGGCTGGCAGAAATGTTGAGAAATTAGAAAGCGACGAAAATATGTAGTTAAAAACATAACTTTTAAATACATCCTTTCTATTTTTATATTCTAATTATGACAAGTCCTTTACAAAACGCTATTCAATTTTTCAGAGATTTTGGATTATTTGATGTAGTTCTACCTTTTCTTCTTGTTTTTACTTTAGTTTTTGCGATATTAGAAAAAACTAGGATATTAGGTATTGAAGGAGAATCTAAAGGCGGAGTTCCCAAAAAAAATTTGAATGCAATGGTATCCTTTGTTTTTGCATTAATAGTTGTTGCTACAAATAAAGTTGTGACTGCAATCAATACAGCATTACCTAATGTAGTATTATTATTAGTTGTTTTTGTTTCATTCTTATTATTAATAAGCACATTTGCTAAAAGTGAAGAATTAGATTTCAGAAATTTACATAAGGGATTGTATAATTTTTTCGTTTTCGTAAGCTTATTTGCAATTATAATAATATTTTTAGGCTCTATAACTAATTCCGCAGGACAAAGCTGGTTAAGCTATGCTTGGGATTATGGTATGAACAATTTCCAAGGAGCAATTGTTTCTTCATTATTATTTTTCGGAATATTGATAGGGTCAATTATTTGGGTTGTAAGACCTGCTCCAACTAATAGATCAGGTGGTGGATAAAAATGGTAGTTGAATATGTAGGAACATTCTTTCAGAACCTTCAAAGTTATGGATTTTATGATTATTTATTACCTTTTTTACTTATATTTACGATTATTTTTGCTATGCTAGAAAAAACAAAAATAATGGGCACAGAAAATGGAAAACCTAGAACAAACATAGATACACTTTTAGCAGTAATAATTGCATTTATTGTAGTTGTACAAACTGAAATTGTGATGATAATGAATAATTATTTATCAAAAATGGCCTTGCTGATAATAATAGTTTTAATTTTTTTATTGCTCTTAGGTGTCTTTGGAGCTGATGTATCTCAAGGTTTGTCTGGTTGGCTATTAGGATTAGGATTTTTAATAAGCGTAGTTGGAGTAATATGGGCACTTTCACCAGATATAGGATTAGGAAATTGGCTTTCTCAATATTACTTATTTACAGAACCAGATAAAGCATTTTTAATAATGTTATTAGTCATTGGCGGAGTAATATTTTTTGTAACAAGAAACCCCTCCCCAAGACAACCGAGAGCACCTAATGCCTTAACAGCATTAGGAGACCTTTTGAGGGGTGGTGGAAATAATAATCCTTAAATAAAATGGCCACAGTTCTTGATGTTGGATTATTGCAATATTTCTTACCAGCCTTTATTTTCTTATTTATAACTATATTGAGCTTTGCAATGCTCAAAAAAGTCTTGAAAGATCTAGATACTAAAGCAATATGGGTTGCCTCAATATGTATAGGATTAATAGCATTATTTTCAGGGAAAGTCATTCAATTAATACAATTTATTACTCCATGGTATGTAGTAATATTTGTATTCTTATTGTTAACTTTCATGAGCTTGATGTTTTGGATTCCAGCAGATAGCAAGATTAGCCCAGAAACACAAATACTTAGTGCGATGGGGGGGGTACAAACAATCGTAGTAATTGGGATATTAATATTAGTCATAGGAATATCTCAGGTATTTGGAAATGTATTTAGCCCTTATGATCCTACTGGACCCGCTTCACAAACAATAGGCGGAGAAACTTTGAAAACAGTATTTAATCCAAGAGTTCTTGGAGCTATTTTTATACTTATAATTGCGGCATTTGCAGTTCAAAGAATTTCAGAAGTAGAAGCTAAATAAATAATAATTTGTAACTATTTTTTATGTTTTTTATATTTAAGTTCATCAGTTACTTTTTGAAGATCTTTTATGTTTGAAGTTAATGGATCTATTATCTTTTCTAGAACTTTTTCTAAAGCTTTTATTTCAGTACCAATGTCTTTTACATCTTTATCATACTCAGAAACTTTTCCAAGAATAGCACGTTGAAGAGTCTCAAATCGCTCTTGGGTTCTAAGTATTTCTTGCTTAATTGAAAGAATATCTGTGCGTGTTTTTTCTTTCCATATATTAATATCACCAAACTCTTTTAACATATCATCCCATTTTTCTTTTATTATTGATTCTGCGATTTCTTCTATTTTTTCAGTATAGGAATCTCGCTGTGGAGAATTGTTATATACACTTTGATTTGAATAATCTGTGCTCATTTTAGTATTAGTCGATATGTCTTGATAAGGGCTCATATTTGCGTAGTCATCAGCATTAGGCGTAGGTGGGTTTGGAAAATCTACATTATCATTTCCGGATGGAGAAGGTGCATTTGAAAGATCAATATCTGGAGAATCTATAGTATTTTTTATATCCGATTGATTCATTGCATCAGATATTTCTTGCAAGGAATAATTTTGTTTTTTTAATGAATCTATTATCTGTGTGTTAGAATAACCCTGATTCTTTAGATTAATTACAATGTCTACGGGTATTTGATTATTTTTTCTTTCGGCCACGATTTTTCACGTTCTTTTTTATAATTTGAATTACTTGTTCTTCTGTAACAAATTTAAATGGGTTTAACATGTTAATATATTTTTCTAATACCTTTAGGTCCTCTTTTTTAGCAAAGTTGTCAAATTCCTTAACTAAACTACGGATACTATCCTTTATTACATATAATTCATTTTTTATATCTTTTATATCTTTATTTATAGAGTCTATATCTACCATTAACTTCTTATGAGAATCAATCATGTTTTGATTGACTAAAAATATACGTTCACGAGCTAAAGAGTATTTATTTTCAAGAATTCTTATTCTACCACCTACTTCATTAATTTCTGAATATTGTTCTTGTGGATAATCTTGAGACATTTTTTAAATTCAATCGAAAATTATTTTAACTTCTTAGAGATTCAAAATCCTTATAAGTAATAAACGTTACGTTGCTTATATTAAGTGGTGATATTAGTGTTTGCTAAAAAAACGAGCCCTGGCAGCTATGAAATAATAAAAGAAGGCGAAGAAGAGGTAATGATTATTAATTATGAGAATATTAATTCTCAACCCAGCATAGAAGATAATTATGAATGCATGGCTGATACTATAGAAAAACTAGTTCAAGTGCCTAGCGTTAATAGGATTATATTTCAACAAAAAAGAAATTATGAATATAATTATGAACAAACACAAATATTAAGAGAAATTGCTAATATATATTCGCATATAACAAGAAATAAAAAATTTATTGATTCTATAACTAATGCTTATTCTGCGAAAAATACAAATAAAATTAGAACAATAATATTTAATGTAATAAAATCAGATCCAATTGGAGCTTATGTGGAATTGAAAAGAATGATTCGTGAAGAAAAATTAAACCTTCCTAAATTAAGAACTAAAGAAGAAATAAATGAATCAAAGAGCTACATACAACACATTGAAAATATTTTCAATTTATTAGATAAATCTAAATTAATAAATAATACTAGAAATTTTCATGAAGGATATGAGTTAGGAACCAGATCAGTGTATAAATCTGTTTTTAGATCAAATATAACCCCAGAGTTTATGCTTACGAGACTATCTGAAGATATACCTCTAGATGCTGTAGAAGTAGATTCCTATAAGATAGATGAAGATAATGAAGTAACAATATTTAAAGTTCCTGATGACATAAAGTATTTTTACCATTTAAGTCCAATAGAGTTTAATCTTAATGAAGATGAATTTGAGCTAGTTGAAACTGCTCGTCAAGTATTATCGGAACATCAACCTAAATCTGAAGAATTTGTAAATCCTGAAAAAATAAGACAAACTTTTCTTAATATTGGCCGAGATTTGATTACAGAATTAAGCCAGCATAAAAATATCGACATAGAATACGAAAGAATTATTAAACTATCAGAAATCTTAGTTAGATCTACTGTAGGTTTCGGTTTCTTAGAGGTTTTATTGAAAGACACTAAAGTCCAAGATATAAGCTTGAATGGACCTATAGGAGAAACTCCAATATTTTTAGTACACCAAGATTTTGAAGAATGTACCACCAATATTGTGCCTAGCAGAGAAGATGGCCAAAGCTGGGCAACTAAATTTAGAATAATTAGTGGAAGACCTTTAGATGAAGCTAACCCGGTTTTGGATACTGAATTACTTGTTCCCGGAGCAAAAGCAAGAGTTGCAATTATAGGAAATCCATTAAATCCATTAGGATTAGGATATTCATTTAGAAGACATAGAGATAAACCTTGGACATTGGCTTTGTTCATTGAAAATGGAATGATTAATAGCATTGGTGCAGGATTGATAAGCTTCTTAATTGATGGAAACAGATCTATACTTGTTGCTGGAACAAGAAGTAGCGGAAAAACCAGTTTCTTGAGCAGCATAATAGTTGAGATAATGAGAAAGTATAGAATTATCTCTGTTGAAGATACTTTAGAATTGCCTACAGAATCTTTTAGAAAATTGGGATATAATATTCAACCGATGAAAGTTAGAGCAGCATTAGCCATATCTGGAGGCAGTGAATTAAGCGCGGACGAAGGAATAAGAGCTAGCTTGAGAATGGGAGATTCTAGCTTGATTATTGGAGAAATAAGAAGCAAAGAAGCTCTTGCACTATATGAAGCAATGAGAATTGGAGCATTGGCCAATGTCGTAGCAGGAACAATCCATGGAGATAGTCCTTATGGAGTATTTGACAGGGTCGTAAATGATTTACAAGTACCAAAGACTAGCTTTAAGGCAACAGATATTATCATTGTAACTAATCCTATAAGAACCGCTGATGGACTACATAAAAAAAGAAGAGTAGTGAGTATTACTGAAGTAAGAAAAGAATGGGAAGATGATCCCTTGAAAGAGAATGGGTTCGTGGATTTGATGAAATATAATCCTCAGACAGATCAATTAGAAATGACTGATAATTTAATCAATGGAGATTCTGATATATTAAAAGCCATAGCTGGTAATGTAAAAGAATGGGTGGGTAATTGGGATGCCATTTGGGATAATATCATGTTAAGGGCTAGTATAAAAAAATCATTAGTTGATAATTCCAAAAAATTTAACCTACCAGAAATTTTAGAAGCAGACTTTACAATTAAGGGCAATGATGAATTTCATAGGATATCTGACGATGTTAGAGCAGCATCTGGTTATATAGATACTAACAGAATATTTTATGAATGGAATCAATGGCTTAAAAAACAAATAGAAAATAATTTATCAAAAAGAATGAAATGACAATTAAAGATCAAGATGTTCAAGCGATATTAGAGAAATACAAGAAAAGACTAGACCCAAAAATAAATACTATTAATGCAGACAAAACTAATTATTCATTTAGCAGAGATTTTTCTAAAGAATATATTGATTTTAGAAAAGATTTATTAGGAAAAACAACTACATTCTATGAAAATTTATGCAATAACTCTGAAAAAATTGTTCAAGTAAAACCTGATAAAAAATTAATTCCTGAATTAATAAAAAGCATAGAAACTACTCATATGAATATAACCTATATTGGAGCTTCCAGCTTTGCTACCTTAATGGGATTTTTAATCATTTTTTTAGGCATAATTTATGGTGCGGTAAATTTCATATTAACTAAAGATCTTTTTTCAATATTAATCCCTTTATTAATTATTTTGATGGGTGCATTGATAATAAAACCATTAACAAAAATCCCTAATTATTTGGCCACTCGTTGGAGATTAAGAGCTAGCAATCAGATGGTTTTATGCATTCTTTACATAGTTATGTATATGAGACATACAAGTAATTTAGAACACGCATTAAAGTTTGCAATAGACCATATTCAAGAACCTTTGAGTTTAGACCTTAGAAAAGTTTTCTTTGATGTTGAAGATGGAAAATATTCTACATTAAAAGAAAGCCTTGACAATTACCTAGAATCTTGGAGAGATTATAACTTAGAATTTGTAAATTCTTTCCATTTAATAGAAGGAAGCTTGTACGAACCTAATGAATCAAGAAGAATTGAATTGCTTGATAGAAGTTTAGAAATGATGCTTACTGGAACTTATGAAAAGATGATGCATTATTCTCAAAACTTAAAAAATCCTATAACTATGATTCATATGCTTGGAGTAGTGCTACCTATTCTTGGATTAGTGATATTACCTTTAGTTAGTTCATTCATAAAACAAATTTCCATTATGAATAAAATAATTGGATTAGTATTATTGTATAATATCTTTTTGCCAATAATAGTATTTGTTACGGCAACTAATATCTTGAGTAAAAGGCCAACTGGTTATGGACAATCTGATTTAAAAGTAAATATGAAAAGTAGCTGGTTTTTCCCTGTCTTGATAATGGGCCTTTTTATTATTATTGGATTAATTCCTTTTATATGGGGCTTTGTTGCACCCACTAAAGATTTTACAATTGGTTTTTTGGGAAATTTCTTCAGTTATCAATGCATAGAAGATTCAGCAAGCAATGTTTGTTATGGTCCTTATGGCGTGGGATCATTATTATTTAGTTTATTAATACCCTTAGGATTAGCATTTGGATTAAGCATGTATTATAGCTCAAAAACAAAAAAAGCAATAAAAATAATTCAAGAAACAAGAATATTAGAACAAGAATTTTCTGGAAGTTTATTTCAATTAGGGAATAGGATTGGAGATGGAGTTCCTGCAGAAGTGGCTTTGGAAACTGTTGGAGATAATATGAAAGGAACACCCACAGGAAATTTTTTCAGATTAGTTACCCAAAATATCAGAAATCTAGGAATGGATGTAGAAGAATCTATATTTAACCTGAAGAATGGCGCAATATTAAATTATCCAAGCCCCTTGATACAAGGCTCGATGGAAGTTTTAGTAGAAAGCTCTAAAAAAGGCCCTAAAGTTGTAGCTACTAGCTTGATTAGCATAAGCAATTATGTTTCACAAATTCATAACGTAAATGAAAGATTAAAAGATTTATTGAGTGATGTAATGTCTAGCATAAGTAGCCAGATAAATTTTTTAGCTCCAGTAATAGCTGGAATTGTAGTTGGAATTGCATCTATGATTGTAACTGTAATTGGTTATTTAGCAAATTTAATACAAACTTCTGCAGCTAATAATGCCACTGAAGGTTCTATAGCTAATATAAGCGCAATAAGTAGTTTCTTGAGCATTTATGACACTATACCTAGCTATTATTTTCAAATTATAATTGGATTGTATGTTGTAGAAATAATTTATGTATTAACAGTAATGTCGAATGGAATTGAGAATGGTGCAGATAAAATAACTGAAGAACATGAAATCGGAAGAAACATGAAAAAAAGCATCCTAATCTATTTTCTAGTTTCTTTATTAGTAATAATCATATTTAATGCTTTAGCATATACTGTATTAAAGTCAACTAATATTTAGCAAAATTTAAATATCTAGGTACTGTTTTTTTATTATGGATAAAAGAGGGATGGTTACTTATACAGTGATGATTATTATATTGGTGATATTAGCTATAATCATAATTAGTATGTTTATTTTTGGAGCTTTAAAAAATGTTTTCCAATAAAAAAGGTATGTCTCAAGAAGTTCTAGTTGGAATGATTCTTGTTGCATTAGCATTAACAATATATTTAATTTTTTTATATAATCTAAAATCTTTAGCAACATCAACTAATGAAAAAGAACTATGCAAGCTTAGCGCTGAGTTAAATGCTAAGAGATTAACTATTCTTGGAAATGACATAACCCCTGGATTAAGCGATTTAAAGTGTCCTACAAAAAAAATTACAGTAAAAGATCCAGATAAAATAAAATTAATCTTATCAAATCAGATGTATGATTGTTGGGATCAATTTGGACAGGGTAAATTAAAATTCTTAGATCCCGAACCTAATACTTATTGCATAGTGTGCTCTAAAATCAGCTTTGAAGGCGATGCTAAAGATAGAAAATTAAACGGATTTTTAAATTATTTAGTTGATACTAGAATAAGAGATGATTCTAATAATCCTGTGCCTGGAGTTAATTATACTTATTATAGATTTTTAACTGACTATGAAACTACTATTGGCGAACTTGAAAAAATTAAATCTATACAATCTGATACTATAGATACTGGTTTGGATTATACTACCGTATTTTTATATTATAAACAATCTTTTTGGGCAACTAAACTAAATAGCATTGGATTATTGGCTGGAAGTGCCGCTATTGGGTGTGCTTCTACTGCGATTGCAGCACCATTTGCTCCAGCTTGCGCCTTAGTTGGCGGAGGTTTAGGATTATGGGTAGGAAGAGATCATTCTTCTGAATGGGCAGCGAGAGTTTTAGTTGCACCTTATAAAGACATAGGAGAATTAGGATGCACGGCATTAGAATGAAAAAAGGAGATATAGAAATAGACCAGTTATTGCTTTGGTTATTAGCTGCCGTAATATTAATTGTTTTAATAATAGTAATAATAAACTATAGAGAAAATTTACTTAAAGGTTTATCAAGCTTTTTTAACATTTTAAGATTTGGGGGTAGTTAAATGTCGGAAGCAGCAGGTCAAAAGATTATTTACTTAATTTTAGGAATAATAGTTGTAGTACTAGTTATACTATTTTTTTCTCAACAAACACTATTATTTAATTTCTTAAGTGGAAAAGGATGGACTATTTTAAATCAAGAAGTTAATGATCAACAATTAATAATATTTGGAGACTTCCAAAATGTTATTAATACTTGTGTAAAGAGCATTAAAACAAATTGCTTCTGTCAAAATCAAAACACAAATTTCGCTACAAGCTATAGATTGGGATTAAAGGATTATCAAGAAACAAAAATAACATTTACCTTACAATCTGATAAAAAACAAGAATTAGGAAACTTTATTTTAGATTATGCTGGATGCAATATAATAAAGAAAGTATCGACAACTAAACTTGATGATCAATTATATTTAATATTTGGACAAAAACCTCAAATAGAATACAAACGATCTAAATTTGATTTTGATTCAAGTCATATATTTTATAAAAATTCTAATGGGTTATGTGTTGTAGAAAAAAATATGCTGGTAAATTTAGATAAAACTTCTATATGTTAATACTTTAAACCGGCTTTGCATGAGAACAAAAATCTGCACGAAATCATATTGAGTTTGCACGAAAATGAGAAAATTTAATATAGATGAGAAATCTATTAAATTTAGAAAGAGGTGGAATAATTACAAAAGTAATTTCTAAAGAAGAAGGAAAATCTATTTTTGATGTAAATATTGAAAGAGGACTAGAAAGTAATATAATTTCTATTTCAGATGATGGAAAGAAAGTTCGGTAATAACTTGAAATGCAAAAAGGATTTATCGCAGGATAATGAGATTCTAGCAAAAATTCTCTGCCATAATCTCTGTGTTCTGATTCAGGAAGCTTTTCTTAGCAACGTTGAAGTTGATCTTAGTTTGTGTGCAAAAGAGTACATTGCACGAAAATAGAATTAATTAACGTGCAAAGCCCTTTAAACCAAAAGACTTAAATATTAATATTAGTTTTATTCAATTATGGGTATATCCAGGGATAAAAAAGGTATTGAACTTTCTATGAATGTTATTATTATAGCTATAATATTGGTTATTGTTTTGGTTATTGTTGTTTTATTCTTTACTGGGGGCATAACAACTGCTATGTCTAAAATAACAGGTATATTTGGATCCCAAACAATAGACTATAATACTGCTCAGCTTAGATGCAATAATTTCTGCAACCAGTATACATCAAATCCAAATAATCCTAGCTTTAAATCCAATTTTTGCCAAACCAAATTCAACGTGGACACAAATGGTGATGGCAAACAAGATGCAGCTTATGATAATTGTATACAGTTAGGTATTAGTTGTCCAGGAATAGACTCTTGCAGTGTCGCTTAAAATGCGTAAGAATGCCGAAGAATTATCTTTGCAAACAATTATTATTTTTATTATTCTAATTGTAGTTTTAGTTATTATGTTAATGGTGTTTACTGGTAAATTTAATGGATTAGCCAAATTCTTCACGGATATAATAAATCCTATAACTAATTCAAGTAGTAATGCTGCAGATAATCTTTTGAACAAATAAAATGAACAAGAAAGGTCAAGAATCTGGAGTTCCAGAAAATCTTATGGATATTGGGAGATTAATATTTACAGCGATAGTAGTAATTATTTTGATATCCGTTGGCGTAGGTGTTTGGAACATATTTTATGGGAGCAATGCTGAAGTAAAAAAGTCATTTAATTCTTTGGATGATGCAATTCAAACAACTATTAATACTGGAAAAGAGTCTATAATACCTTTTTATATATCTAACAAATTTGACTTAGTAGGTTTTGATAACTTAAAATATAA
>CAYHJT010000001.1:3471-23259 GCA_964356985.1 Candidatus Woesearchaeota archaeon | reverse complement strand
AGCTCAAATGGAATCTGCATCTGGGAAAAAACCTTTGGTAAAATATTGGTTACACACAGGTTTCTTGAACATTAATAACCAAAAAATGTCTAAAAGTCTTAAGAATTTTATTACTATTGAAGATATGTTAAAAAAATATGAATATGCTCAAATAAGATTCTTTTATTTAACCAAGCATTATAGGACTCCGATAGACTTCACTTTTGAATTGATGGAGCAAAGCAATAATGCCCTAGAAAGAATAAACGATTTCATATTAAATTCAAGGGGGAAGAAATCATCATTAAAAAAATCAGTGATTATTAAAACAAAAAAGGAGTTTTACGCAGCATTAGATGATGATTTTGACACTCCAAAAGCTTTTTCTATATTATTTGATTTTATCCGAGAAGCAAATAAGACTGGTCCAAATAATGATTGTTATATTTTCTCCAAAGAAATAAATAGTTTTTTTGATATATTCAGTTTAGAAGAAATAAAAATACCTATCCAAGTTAAGGAATTAGCTAAAAAAAGGGATGAAGAAAGGAGAAATAAAAATTTTAAATTATCCGACGATATAAGAAAAGAAATTGATTCTCTTGGTTACATAATTGAAGACAAACCTGATTCATATGATATAAAAAAGAAGTAATAGTTTATTTATCATTGTTGAGTAATATATCAATTATACAATAGAAATACTTTTATATTTACAGCATATTGAAATTTAGTAAGATTTAAATATAAAAAATCGGAATTGGTGGTAAAAATGACAGATGAAAAAAAGACCGGTGATGCTAAAATTAATAATATTGCACCTATAATGATGGGTAAAGGTCGTGACAAGATAAATATAGATCTTTCTCAAGGAGCAAAAGGTGTTCAAAATAGTTTTGACAGATTAGTTCCTAGCTTAATAGAAAAAGGTATTGAAAACATAAATTTGTCGATGTTTTCAGAAGATATGCGTAGAGATTTATTAAATGCTGCTGGCGACGAATATGTTAAAAGAGGTATGGTAATAGATGCAATCAAAGTATTCAATGTTACTGGTAATAAAGATCGTTTAGTCAAGATTGCTGATCAATATCGTGATGAAGGTTATATGTCCAATGCTATCGATGTTTATAGCTTGATTACTGAAAAAAGAAAATTGGTAGAAACGGGTGATAAATGTGTAAAGATGGGTAACCTTCCTGATGCAGCTAAAGCTTACATGCTTGCGGGTGATCGAGAGAAACTCCAGAAAGTAGCTGAAGAATGGTATAATAGAGAAAGATTTGATTTTGCGATACAAGCATACAGAGATCTTGAAAATATTAACAAATTAATCGAAATTGGAGACGTTTGTACAGACAAGCGCCAATATGCTTATGCAGCAGATGCATACTTAGCCGCGAAAGACAATGACAAGTTATCTAAATTAGCAGATGTCTTATTCAAAGAAGGATTATTCAACTCAGCATTCAAGTTATATAAAACGGCAAATAATCAAGTAATGCTTGAATTCTTGGAACAGAATTTCGCAGACAGGATCACTAAAGAAGATTATATGGATACTGCTTCCAAATACTAAGATGTTTGATCAAAAAAAACGTACAAAGGATGTATTGGATCGCTTAAAGTCTCAAGAAGCGACACCAAAACCTAAAAAAGAAATGTTTTCTCAGTCGAATAAGTCCATCGATCAAAATAAAATAGTTAAGGAGCCAGAAGTTTCTCAAAGCATCTATCAGGCAAAATTAGAAAAATCTGTAAATAAGCTCAATGATCTTGAAAAAAAGATGAAGAAAGGCGATAATTACTTTACTTATTATTATGAGTATACATAAGCTTGTAGTGAATTCAATGACATTCTGAAAAATTTTGAGAGATTTGATACAGCATTTGTGCCTTCTCAATTCAAGAAAAGAGTTGATGAAACAAAATCTAAAGTTACAGCGCATTTAAGCAGAAAAATGCCTGAATCAAGATTGAATCAGAGAAAAATTGATGACTCTGCACCAAAAAGTGCTGACGATTTAATAGATTTATAAAAATATAAAAACTAATTATTTTTTTTCTTCTTTAACTTCAGAAGTTTTCTTTACTTGTTCTTTAGCTGCCTTCTTAATATTCTTTTGAAGGCTTAGATCTGCTTTTTCTTCTTTCTTAGTTTTCTTATCTTCTTTTTTAGCGGTTATAATTTCAAATTCTGGTAATTCAGCTCTTATGACGTTTTTGTCGTCTTTTATAGCTTTGACTTTGATTCTAGGTGGAGGATTTTTTCTTCCATTTGCCCATATTGCTTCATTTAAGTGAGCACCTAATTTAACATCATCACCCTTCATATGTTTCATTAAGAATTCTTTAATTGCAGTTATGGCCTTTTTAGTTTTCTTGTAATTAGGCTTCTTCATGAATTCTCTTCTCAAAGGTATTACATAAGTTCTTTCAAGTATGTTTGCCATGTTTAAATCTTTAATTTAGTTCTTCTCCAATTTCTTTTTACTGCAGTAACCCTAGATGGATGAACTCTTCTTCCTTTTCCAAATACTTTAGGTATTATCCAAAAAGGTGCCCATTTTGTCTGACGGCCTTTTTTTGCTAACCTTCTTTTCTTTGGTGCTGGTTTATTTCTTGTCATTTTATTATCCTAAATCTTTCCTTACTTGGATTTATTTCAGCCAATATGGCCTTGAACTGTTGATCAGTTATTTTTTGTTTGAGTTGATTTGTCCTTGCAGCTTTTGCAATCAGCGATATAACATTAATCGCTAACTCTTGATGAGCAACCTTAAGGTTTGAATACCTTTCAATTGCTTCCCTCGTCATATACTGTTTCGCCAAATTTTCTAATTGAACTATTTGTTGAGCAATTTTTTGCTGTTGCTCTAGTTCCTTTATTTTATTGTTTCTTATATCTTGAATATCATCAGGCATTTTTTGCTACACTGTCTAGGAATTTTTTACCTTTTGCCGTAACAATTCTTCCTTTATGACCTTTTTTGATAGTCTGTTGTATGAAACCAGCTTTTTCAAGCTGTTGTAATGATTTTCTGATTATTGATCCTGAACCTTTGTAATATCTTTCTGGCTTGTGTCCTCTGCCTTTCAATCCACCATATTTATTTCTTAATTTAGAAACTCCTATAGGTCCCATGACATATATTTTTCTTAAAACAGAAGCAGTCCTCATATACCAGAAATCTTTATCGTAAGGAGGTCTCTCTTTAAATGTTCCAGATTTAGCGTAGCTAATCCATTCTGGAGCTTTGATAGTTTCTACTTTTTTAAGCTCTTCAGCAGCTTTCTTAATTAATATCTGTGAATTAACGTCATAAACTGTTGGCATTTTATACCTCGTAATATATTTTATCTGAATAGTTAACTGAAAATGACCCCTTTATATATTTTTGGTTTATAGAGGCATTGCCCTATAATTCTTAAGTTGCCCTTTAAGTAAGCGTTTGCCCTTTAAGTGAATTAATCAAATATAGCAAAATTATTTCTATACTTATTTTTTTCTAGATTGTTTGAAGAAATAATAAAGTCTCTCATGACACTATCTTTAACTTTCTTTTTATGTTTTCCATGTAACCAAGTTTTATTTAACCATCTTACACGCATACCTACACTTTGAGGATCTAAAAAGAATATTCTTGGTTCTTCACATTTATTCTTGTCAATAAAAACAAAACAATATATTAAATTATTTTTATCATAATAAATTTCATGTTTTTGGTTCATCATCCATTTCATATAATTTTTTCCATATTCTTCTCTAAACACTTTTAAGTTTAAAATAGTAGTTGATGTTTTTACTTCTATTTTAAACTGTTTGCCATTTTTTGGATTATAAAGTAAAATATCTATTCCTTTAGTATTCCCCAATGTTAAAGAGGGTTCATAACCTTCTAAGAAAAGTCTGTACATTGCATAAAACTCTCCCGCTAATCCGATGTTATTACTAGCCATTGCACCACCAGCAATATATATTCATTTCTTAGTCCTTTCTGGTTTTAAAAACCACATTAATAAACCTGCTATACTAATAGCAATTATTGGTGCATAATAACTAAAATCAAAATAAGAATATTTATGTTCAATAAAACTTCTTGTACCTATTTCAGCTAGTATAATCCCAATCCACCTTCTTAATCCTAATTTATAACCTAAAATACCTGAATAAATTCCATATGAAAAAACTAAAAATAAAACCAAGAAAATAACGGAAAAAATATTCGAGTCACCACTACCGTATTTAAATTTAAATGCTCCAATAAAAAGAATTATGGCAACAATAGAAGTTATTATTAATTCCTTTATTTTTTTAGGTTTCATTTTTTATGCAGTTTTATTGATTCAATAATTATAACTACCCAAAAGATTATCCCACCTAAGATTCCAGCAGGTTCAGGTTTTAATATTAAAAAACTAGCTAAAATAACTACAATTGCTACAATAATTGCTTTAATGAATATTTTTAGATATTTATTCATCTTCTCCTTCTTGGTTTATTTAAACTTATAATAATTAGACTTATTCCAAAAATCAATATAAATGCAGAAATTATAGCAATAATAAAATCAGGAATAATTCCTTTAGTAGCTTTATTTACCTCATTAAATAATAATATTGCACCAATTATTGCAATTACAAATCCAATTCCAAATAATATATTTTTCATTTTAGATTATATCCTCTTCTAATATCTTAAATACCTCTGAAGCAAGATATATCTTGTTTCTTTTATGCCTAGTGTATTCTATGATTACTTTAGCTTTCAATAAGTAATTTAATCCTCTTCTTGTTTTTGGATAATCTTCTTTTAATTCTTGTTGTAATAAAGTAATAAAATAATATGGTCTTTCAAAGAATTTGTCTAGTAGTTCAAAAGATATGGGGGTTGCATGTATATCTGTTAACTCTTGTTTATAACTATTGTATAAATTGATTAATCTTTTTATTTTTTGAGAAGTCAATATTGAAATCTCAATTATGCCCTCTAAGAAAAACTTTAACCATTTATTGTAGTCTCCAGTCTCTCTAGTTTCCATTAAAAAACTATAATAGTTCTGTTTAAATTTCTTAAAATAAGGACTTAAATAAAGTATAGGTTCATCTAAAACCTTATTTTGAATTAAATAGAGTAATATTAAAGATCTTCCAACTCTCCCATTACCATCTTCATAAGGGTGAATAGTTTCAAAATAATAATGTATCAATCCTGCTTTAATTAATCTCATCTGTCTATCTTCTTGATTGATATAATCAAACAAATAATTCATAAGTTCTTCTACTTTTTCTTCAGAAGGTGGAACAAAATCTGCATCAAGAATGTCTCTCGTAACACCAATATTCTTAATCCAGTTTTGTTGT
Organism: Candidatus Woesearchaeota archaeon; assembly: GCA_964356985.1. Taxonomy (GTDB): domain Archaea; phylum Nanobdellota; class Nanobdellia; order SCGC-AAA011-G17; family JAGVZF01; genus CAYHJT01. The sequence continues at coordinate 17,916 of CAYHJT010000001.1, read as the reverse complement.
TGTCTATACTGCCCAACTAAATGGTCATGACCTCTTACACTCTCTAATAAAATATTATGCATTTTATTTATTAATTCTTTATTTATTTTCTTACCATTTTTTAATTCATTAATTGCAAAATTAATAGCATCAACATAATTAACAACTTCTCTGACATTTGGATTAGTTATCTCTGGCTTTTTACTTCCTGCTTCTGTTAAGAAAACATCTGTTAATGAAACAATTGTTCCTTCAATAATAGAACTATCAACAGCTTCTTTTCTTAAGTTTGGATCAACAAATAAATTTATGTTTCTAATATTTTTTGCAAGTCCTTGTAATTCTCCTATTGTTCTATTTGCTTCATTTGATTTTTCAATTAAAGAAATATCATTAATAAGTTCAGTCATAGATGGAATTTTTTCAGGCAAAAAATAATCAAAATCTATTACTTCTCTTCCAAATGTTGCTGTTCTTCTAACAAGTTTTCCAGCTTTTGCATTGAATTTAGAAAGATTCATATAATCATAAAATTAAACAAGTATTTATATTTTATGCTTTTTATGTTAATATAATAATTTTTATTAATGTAATTACAAATATATGTTAATAAAAATAGAAATACATACTATGAACGTAATACGTTTATTTTCTTATTAATATAATTTAAACAAAACGTTAATATAAATAGAAACATTTATATACTAGTCAATATCCATAATAACATATTATATCTAATTCGTTAATATGTATAAAAAGAGGATTAATGATGTTCAAAATAAATAAAAATAGCAGTATAATATGGAAAATCAACAATCAAAATATAGTAAATACAACAACAATCAAACTAATGAGAAAACTAGATTTTTACAATTACTTAATGTCTTAGTAAATTCAGCAAACATTCAATAGAAACCATACTTATTCGGAAGACCTTCTGCATTAATATCAGATATTATCAAATGCTGTGCAATTAAGGTTTATACTAACCAATCTTGCAGAAGAGTAGTTCCAGATTTAGAATATGTTTATGAATTAGGAATAATAACTAAAATTCCTCATTATAATATTCTTAATTCATATATGCGTGAGAAATGGTTTCCAGAAATAGTTAAGGATTTAATAGAAACATCTGCCTTGCCTTTTGCTGATTCAAATACAAAATTTGGTGTAGATAGTACTGGTTTTGGAAAAACTACCTATAATAGATGGAATGATATAAGAGGAACTAGACTAAGCAGGAAAGGCTATCTAAAGCTTCATTTAATATGCTCTACTGATAGTTTAATAGTTCCTAGTGTTGAAGTAACAGAAGGGAATACTTCTGACCAAAAAATGTTTAGACCATTAGTAGAAAAGACTTCTCGTAACTTTGAAATTTCTCAAGTCTATGCTGATGCTGGATATTCTAGTAGAGAAAATTATGAATTTGTAAAAAGAAAAGGTGGACAAGCATTTATTCCATTCAAATCTAATACTAGTGGAAAGGCTCATGGTTCTTATGAATGGCTTAAAGCATATCAATTATGGAAGAATGACCCAGAGACTTTCAATAAGTCATATCATCATAGATCTACTGATGAATCTGTATTTTCTAGCATCAAGAGAACTAAATTGAATTTTATTAGAAGCAAGAATTATAATGCTGGAAGAAGTGAAATTATATTAAAAGTGCTTTGTCATAATTTGGTTATTTTGGCAAATCAAAACCAAAATAAGATTTAAACCTTTTTCTATCTTCTATAATATCTATTGTTCTTGGAGTAACATTTAAAATTATTATATTTATTCTTCCACCCATAAATCTTTGAATTTTTAAAAAGAATTTTCCTTCTAAATATTCTATAGCATTCGCAATTCTATTTTTATCCCAATGGAATTCTTCAATAAAAATTTTTGCAATAAATGGAAATGGTGGAGATTTATTTAGATACTTTTTATAACAACTAATCAATAAATTACCTGCATCTTGTTTAATTGAAATTTCTGCAGTATCTTTTTTTATTATCTCTTTATCTAATTCTTTTTCTGTCTCTTGAATTAGTTCTATATCTCCTATTAATATGGATCTCATATCAAACATAGTAATTATCCACAAAATTGAAAAATGGCCTAATCCAACAATAAAAAATAATGTTGATATTATGAAAAGCATATTATTAACACTATCTATAAAAATATTAGCATCATATAACGCTAAAAATGCAAATATAATCGATCCTATAAAAAGAACTCCTGAGATAAAATAACCCCACCTATAAGAATAACGTTTTCCAAGGATAATGTTTTCTTCTTTTGATTTTAATTCTTCAAACTCTTCATCAAGATCAATATTATCTATATCATTGACCATTTTTCCAAGCATATTCTTACGATTTTCAATCCACCTAGATCTTTTGCTATTTTTTGTTTTCTGCAACTCTTTGATTTTATCAGTTAGAATTGCATATAATGCGATAATTAATCCTAAACCAACTAAAGAAGTTTGAATTATATCCTGGGGGCTTAAAATGTTTACCATATCAAAAATGAGCCCTCAACCAATTCTTTCCAAATATTACAAAAGCTAAAATAAGTAATCCAACTATAGTTAATCCTCCACTTAATTCTAATCTATTTGTAGATAAACTCAATATAACCCCTGGTAAAAAGAAGATAATAAATATTGCAAGCAGTGTTGCTCTAAAAATAAAAACATTACTCCAGTTCATTCTCCTTTTTCTTTGGTTGAAACCATTATTTAAATTCTTCGAATCTTTTATTTTTACTCACCTCCATTGAATTTTTTGATAATTGTCTTTTAACTAAAAAGGCAGGAAGGGGTTAAAACGGGCAATGCCGTTTATAGACAAATTTAAATAATCACGTTTTAATTTCTGTTTGAATATAAAAATGGAAAACTTATTACCTTTTGAAAGAATAAATAGAGAAATTTTGATTAAAAAAGAGGTTAATACTAATCCTAATTATGGATGTAATCCTGAACAAAGACCCACTAAGTCACTAATAGAATATGGTATCATAAATATAAACAAGCCTTCTGGCCCAACATCGCATCAAGTAACAGATTATGTAAAGAAAATTCTGGAGATTCCAAAAGCGGGTCATAGCGGTACTTTAGATCCAGCAGTCACAGGTTGCTTACCGACTGCTCTTGACAAAGCTACAAAAGTTGTAGAAGTTCTATTAAGTTCGGGTAAAGAATATGTTGGAATAATTCACTTGCATAAAAAAGTAGAAGAGAAAGCATTGAATGAAACCATGGATAAATTCCGTGGGGTAATCACTCAGCTACCTCCATTAAGGTCGGCAATTAAAAGGCAATTAAGAGAACGTGAAGTCTATTATCTAGAAGTTTTAGAAGTAAAAAATCAAGATGTATTATTCAGAGTTGGTTGCCAAGCAGGATTTTATGTTCGTAAATTAGCCCATGATTTAGGTATAGAACTAGGCACAGGAGCTCATTTATCTCAATTGATAAGAACTAAAGTCGGTTACTTCAAAGACACTAATTGGCATTCGTTACATGATTTAAAAGATGCTTATGAATCATACAAGAAAGGTGATGATAAAGAACTTAGAAAAGTTATTCTTCCATTTGAATATGCAGTTTATCACTTGCCAAAGATTTGGATTTTAGATACGGCCGTTGATCCGATTTGTCACGGATCTAAATTAGCTGCGCCAGGAATATCTAAACTACATTCTGAAATAAAAAAGAAAGACAGAGTTGCTATCATGTCATTAAAGGATGAATTAATCGCTATAGGTGATGCAGAAATGTCTTCAGAAGAAATGATGTCTCAGCATAAAAATGTCTCTGTATTGATTGATAAAACATTCATGAATCCTGGAACATATCCAATATATAAAAAAGGAAATTAATTATTATATAATATCAAATAACAATCCTTCGAATCTTTTACTTTTACAAACTTGGCCAATAAATCTAATAATTCTTGTTTATTATATTGTGGCTCTAATTTATTTATAAAGTCAACTTTATTATAATCAATCTTTTCATATGTTCTATATTCTCTTAAATCAGATAAAAAAGAATATTTAATATTAACATGATATTTATTATCTTCTTTTATCAAATAGCCTTTATTTGTTAATAAGTTTAACATATCGTAAATTTCAGAAAAGTTTACACCAGATTTTGAGAATATCTCTGCAGCAGAGAATGTTTTCAAACTCAACGCAATATAAAATATCTTAGACTCTTTAGGTGTTAAGTTAGATTTGCTAGCCGTTAATGGAACTCCAGAACCATCTTCCAATTCTTTTATTATTTGTCCGTTATTCAAATTAATTAATAATCCAAATTCTCCATCCTTATAACAATTAATCAATGTGCAAGGAACTAAATTTATTTTTACATCTTTTACATTATAAATTATTTTGTAATCATCAATAGATATTTTCTGATTTATTAAAGGTAATATTTCTCCTGCAGCTAACAATGATTTTGTTAGTTCTTCTGTATCTTTCTTTACATTATCTTCTTCGAATATCTTAATAGAAGTTCCGCCATGTCTTGTTTTTCTTGGTCTTATGTTAACAAGTAACGGTAAATCAACAATCCCCGTTATTAAGCAAGTGCCAACAGGTAAGTTTACAATCTCTTTTTCAGTTTCCTGGGTTATTCCTTCTACAGAATTAGATATTGCCTTTACATCATTAGGATTAGAAGTCTTTAGGATGATTTGTGTGCTACATTGGCTTATCGCACTTTTATCGACTCTTGAAGGTCTCTGGCTTATTAAGCAAGCTCCTAATCCAAACTTCCTTCCCTCGCTAAATATCTGCCTGATTACGCTAGAGCTTTTTGTTTCTCCAAAGCTTCTTTCTGGGATGTAATTATGTGCTTCCTCAATGACCAAGAAAAATGGTGAAATATTTCCTTTTTTTCTTTGAATGAACAAGTCATTTAATAACTTATAAACAATCATTTCTTGGATGTCTGGCTGGACTCCTTTCAAGTTTATTATGCTTAATTTTCCAGACTGAACTAATTCATTCATAGATGTAGGACTTTCAGAAAATAGGTTTAATTTTTGAATATACTCAATGATATTAATCAATGTCCATTTAGCGTTATTCTCTTGTATTTCCAAAGCCATTAACAATTCATTCAAGTCTATCTTGCTATTGCTTAGTGCATTCAAACTAGAATACAAGGTTCCCATTTGAATGCTTGTTAGTTTACCAGGTAGCATCTTTATCAGTTCATGTGGAGTTAAATTAGTAATGTCTAATTTCAAGGGTTTTGCATCAACATTTGATTCAATATCTGGACTAAATTCAATTATTTTTTTCAAATATCCTGTAGATTTAAGCCCTAAAGATTCTAGTTTTTCCAAGTCTTTCTTGTCATCATTAGGTAATTTCAATGATCCATGTTCTCCATGAGGATCAATCACTACAACAGGTACATTCTTATCGAGTAATTCTTCTAAAAGAACTCCTACTGCATAGCTTTTGCCAGATCCAGATTTGGCCAATATGCAAATATGCTTTGTTAATAATTTATTTATATCTAAAAATATCTTAAGGTTCTGGTGACCATCTAAATTTCCTATATATGCAAAACTTTTGTCTTCTCTTAATCCTAAGGTGTCTTTAATGAAATCATCCTGAGCTTCTAAAACTTCGACATTAGGCTCAAAAGGATATCTCAATCCTCTTAATACTTGATTAACATCTCTAAACCCGATAACAACGCAATGAGCTATTGCATCTTTTTCTTTTTCGATTTCTACTATTTGTCCAAGAACAAATGTCTCTTGCGCTAATACTTGGATATACTGAAATTTCTTTGCATCTCCAGTTATTAAGAATTTAAATTCTATAGTTGAGCTCTTGCCCATTATTCTTCCGAGTATCATTCTAATTCCTTGACCTATTAAAAAATTTGGTAAAGTTTATAAATATTTATAAAGGGTAGTCTCTAGTTTCCGAGTGTATGGTTAACATAGTAAAAGTGAGCAGAGAATCAAATATTCCTTTAATTGGAACTATAGCCTTTGGCATAATAGATCGTGGTTCTAACCTCATACAAGTAAGAGCGACAACAGTCTGTAATGAAAAATGTCCATTTTGCTCAACAAATGCTAATAATTTTACAATACATCCAAATAATTACATAGTGGATGCAGATTATTTGATTGATTGGACTAAGGAAGTGATAAAATTCAAGGATTGCAATGACGTAGAGATAAACTATGATAGCGTCGGTGAGCCTAGTTCATATCCGCAATTGGCATATTTAATATCTAATTTTTCTAAAATTCCGGGCGTAGCAAAGATATCTATGCAATCCAACGGAACATTATTAACAAAAGAAAAAATACTTGAGCTTGAAAAGGCAGGTTTGAATAGACTAAATTTATCTGTTAATTCTCTAGATCCAGAATTAGCAAAAGTTCTTAGTGGTTATCCGATATATGATGTTGAAAAAATAAAAGATCTAGCTAAATTCATCAGAACAACTAAAATAGAACTTTTAATTGCGCCAGTATGGCTTCCAAAAGTCAATGATGAGCAAATTATAAATTTGATAAAATTCTGTAAAGAAATAGATTGTAAGATTGGTATTCAAAAATATGAAATTTACAAATATAGCCGTAAGATGAAGGGCGCTAAAATGATTAATTATTATAAATTCTATAAGCAATTAAATCAATGGGGAAAAGAATTTGATATAAAGCTTAAAATGGGTCCTAAAGATTATAACATTCATAAAACAAAGAGGCTTCCGACAGATTTTGAAATTGGGCAAAGTGTAAAGGTAAAATTAGTGGCTCCAGGTTTTATGAATAACCAAATGATAGGTGCTGCTAAAAATCGTTGCATTACAATAGATAAATTTACTGGATCCCTAGGTTCCTTAGTAAATGTAAAAATAACTGATAATAAAAATAATATTTATTTAGCTAAAATTTCTAGATAATTAAACGAACAATCATCAAAAGATTTATAAATTAGTTTTATTAAGCTTTTAATATTATAAAACACAAAAAAACAAAAAACAAAGGGGGTGTTTAAAAGATGGCAAAATCATTAGGTGCTTGGGCATTCTTGATTGGTATTATTCTAGCAGTAGGTCTAGGAATATTCAGTCAAGGAAGCATAGCAAATTGGGCAGCCTTTACTTTGGCCGCAATAGGTATTATTGTCGGTTTCCTTAACGTAACTGACAAAGAAGTCACACCATTCTTAATGGCTGGAGTATCTTTACTTTTAGCTAGTTACTTTGGTGGACAAGCTATGAGTGCGTTACCATTAGCTAAAGGTGTAATGGATGCAATAAATATATTATTTGCACCAGCAACAATAATAGTTGCTTTGAAGTCAGTATTTGCAATGGCAAAAGAATAAAGACTTCACTTTTTCTTTTTTTTATTTTTGTAAAAAAAGCAAAAACATATAAATTAAGACTTTAAAACTAGTTTTATGCAACCTGAAGAGCAACTTATAAAACAAAGATTAGAAAAATTAAAGGCTCTTGAAGAACTAGGACAAGATCCTTACGGTCATTCTTACAAGAAAACTCATTATTCTCAAGGAATTTTAGAGGAATTCAAAAAATTAAAGAAAGAGGAAAAGACTAAGAAAAAAGTTTCTATTGCTGGAAGAATAACTAGCTTAAGGCATATGGGAAAAGCTGCTTTCGGTCATATTCTTGATAGTGAAGGAAAAATACAGTTTTACATAAGAGAAGATGAAAATCCAGAAGTTTACAAAGTATTCAAGAAATTAGATTTAGGGGATATAATTGGTTTAGAAGGAACAGTTTTTAGAACCAAGATGGGAGAAATCTCGATATGGTCGAAGAATATTCAATTATTAACAAAATGTTTAAGACCTTTGCCAGAAAAATGGCATGGTTTAACTGATGTTGAATTAAGATATAGGCAACGTTATCTAGATTTAATAGTTAATCCTGATGTGAAGGAAGTATTCAAAAAAAGATCTCAAATAATAAGTGGTATAAGAGAGTTCTTGACAAAGGATGGATATACAGAAGTAGAAACACCAATATTACAGCCAATCTATGGTGGAACAAATGCTCGTCCATTTGAATCTAAGTTAAATGCTCTAAATATGAAAGTTTATATGAGAATTTCAAATGAGCTTTATCTAAAGAGACTTTTAGTGGGAGGTTATGAAAAAATATTCGAATTCTCTCAAGACTTTAGAAATGAAGGCATGGATAAAACTCATAATCCAGAGTTTTTACAAGTAGAAACAATGTGGTGCTACGCAGATTACAAAGACAACATGAATCTAACTGAAGAAATGATTGAATATGTTGTGAAAAAAGTTCATAAAACTACAGAAATAGAATATCAAGGTAAAAAGATTAACTTCAAAAGGCCTTGGAAAAGAATGACTTTATTTGAATCAATAAAACATTATTCAAAGATTGATGTTGAAAGATGCAATGATGAAGAATTAAAAGATATTCTTAAAAAGAGAAAAATAGATTACAACCCAGATAATTTTTCAAGGGGGTCGGCTATAGAAAATTTGTTTGGGCATTTTGTAGAGCCTAATTTGATACAGCCAACATTAATCTATGATTATCCGGCTGAAACAAGTCCTTTAGCAAAAAAATCAAAAAAAGATCCTAGGTTTGCTGAAAGATTTGAGCCTTATGTAAACGGCTGGGAACTTGGCAATTCATATTCAGAATTGAATGATCCTAGAGAATTAGAAGCTAATTGGAAGAAACAAGAATCTAATTTACAGAAAGGTGATTCTAAAGCTCAAAGAATGGATAAGGATTTTTTAAGGGCTCTAGAAATAGGAATGCCTCCAGCTTCAGGAGTTGGTATCGGAATAGATAGATTGACTATATTACTTTCAAATTCCGAGACAATAAGAGATGTGATATTTTTTCCTTTCATGAAACCCGAATCAACTACTTAGGGGGTGAAATTATGGGTGATTTATTAATAGTTAGAAGCAAAATAAAAGAAGTCGTTTTAAAGTATGGAAAAGAAAAAGACGTTAAGAATGTCGCAACTAATTTTGCGGAAGCTCTGAATGTAAAAGTAGAACAGCTAATATCTGATGCTGTTAAAAGAGCTATATTAAACAAGAGAAGGACAGTTGAAGCTAGAGACATATAACATGGCCTCTAAACATAAGGGAACTAGGGCTGAACGTGAGCTATTTCATATGCTGTGGGATAATGGGTGGGCAACATTGCGATCAGCTGGTTCCGGATCAACTCCAAAACCAAATCCAGACTTGATAGCTAGCAACAATAATCGAGTTTTAGCAATAGAATGCAAGTCTATAAAGAATACTAAAAAATATTTTGAAAAAATTGAAATTGAAGAATTAATTTTATTTGCTAGAATGTTTGGTGCAGAGCCTTGGCTTGGTGTTAGGTTTGACAATTATGGATGGTTTTTTATTACTCCTGAAGATTTAGAATTAACAAAAAAGGGGAATCCATCTTTTTCATTGAAAAAAGCAAAGTCTAAAGGCCTGAAATTTAATGATTTAATTTCTAAAAACTAATAAAAAGGCTTATAAATAATGATAAAACATTAACGCCATGATAAAAATACGCACAGTAATAGAAATTGCGGGTTTTCCTAAAGAGCATATAGAGCAAACAATGCAAAAAGTGGTTACTACCCTTCGTCAAGATAAAGAGGTAGTTGTTCTAAATGTTTCAGTAGCAGAAACTCAACAAATTAAAACTATGTGGTCAACGTTTTGCGAATTTGAACTTCAATTCTCGAATGAACAGCAATTGCTAACGTTCTGTTATGATTATACTCCGTCATATATTGAAATAATAGAGCCTTTAGAAATAGTGATGAGTTCAACAGATTTTGGAGGTTTTATGAATGATTTTCTTGGCAAGTTACATCAGTATAACGCAGTTATAACTAATGTTAACGCTGAAAATATGGTATTGAAAGACAGATTAGAGAATATAAACAAGAAACCTCAAGAAACAAACAAGGATAAAAGAGGCAAGCATAAAAAACCTAAAAAATAATTATTTCTTCATATAATTTGATATTATTTGGTCAAAGTTTTCTGGATCTTTTTTATTTTTAGGTTTTTTAAACAAGAATACTAATAATATTATCGCTAGTATAGCTACAAATATGACAATTATCCAAACTAAGCTAAACCCCGGATTTTTTATTTCTTGAATTTTGGTAATATTGGTATTATTTAGATTATTGCTAGAATTTGTATATGTTAAATTTTGAGCAACGGTTATATTTTCATCGCTTGAGGTTAATTCTAGCCTAAAAGGAAAATATAATAAATTATCGTCATAATTTATATTTATTGATCCTTCATAGGTCCCTATATTTTGGATTTTAGTTGGATTTAGTGTTATGTTAAAATCGATTTCTTTATCTACAGGAACATTGTCAAATTCTTGTTGTTGAACTTGTAAAACATCTTTTAAGTTATCTGGTATAGACAAAAAAACTTTTTGTATTGTTACATTCCCTATATTCTTAAACAAAAAAGGCCCGTTTAAAGTGTCATTTATATCTAATGTTTTATTTATAGAACTCTTTTCATTTATGCTAACTAGCTTCTTGATATTGTTAGGAATATTAATAGAGACATTTGTATTGTATATATAAATTGGTAAAACTAATGATTTATCTGAATAAAATATTTTCAAATAATCATTAAGGCCTTCATTATAATTATAATTCTTATCCAATAATATTTGTAAGATAAATGTACTGTTGCTCTTCAAAGAGATATAATCAGAATTTAATCTTACGAAAGAAGGTTTTGTAATAGTTATATTTGTAGGATTAATGTTGTTCTTTATTACAAGAATTAAAAAATTGTTGTTTACTAAATCATTTGTATATATTAACGCTGGATTAATAGATAAAGAATAGTTATCTTGATTATATTCAATAATTGTAGATGCATTAGTTCTAAATAGTAAACCATTGTCCAAAACTTCGATATTATTCAAATATAGTGTATAATTTCCATATTGTGAATTTGATGGAAAATCAAAATAATATAAATAGTTTAAATTGTTTATTTTAGTTAATGTCAATGCTAAGTTTTTCTTATTGTTGTTTTGGTCTAATAAAATTATATTTTGAAAGTTAATGTTTGGGTTGTAAGCGCCAGTTAAATCTATATTGCCAATGACTGTTTCTTTATATCCATAAGAATTAGAATTAGAATTTATATTTAATCCATAAGATAACGGAACCAGTATTAATAATAAAAATAATAAAAATGCTTTTTTTAGCATATTACTTCTTACCCATCAAATCCTTAGCCTTTTTTATTGAAGAATCCAAATCTTTTTCAAGTTGATCATCTACATAATTTCTTTGAGGGGGAGCAATATTTCTTTTAGGGGAGATATTTTGATTTCTATTCATAAATGGTGATTGGTTTTGTTGAAATATTTGTTTAGGTGGTTGATAAGTAGTTTTCTTTAATTTAATTCCACCCTTGCTTTTAATAAAAAAGAAGATTCCTCCCGATGCGGCAATTACTAATAAAATTATTATCCACCATAATAAACTGGATTTCTTTTCGCAAAAATTAGTTTTTAGGTTGCATTTTTCCCCATTGCTACACATGTCATCTGAATCACACCAGCCAGGTATGTCTTCACAAACATTGTTATTGCATTGTTGTCCAGGACTGCATGTACTATCAGAAGTGCAACCAGTCAAGGGTTTTTGTTCTTGTTTACAAGTGTTGGTCTTTGAATCGCAATATTCTTCAGAATTACAATCTTGGTTTATTTGACATTTGCCATCTTTTATTTGACATTTGCCAGAAATACAATCATAAATTGTTACATTTCCACAATCAGCATCATTAATGCATGTATTTTTAGTAATATTATTAGTATTATTTGTACGATTTGAAATTGGGTTATTATTTGTTATTGAAATTAATCCGCCTTTTATAGCATAAATAGCCATTGCAGTAGACCTTATATCTCCTCTGTCCCAAGAGCCCTTGTTTGGGCCATTACTTTGGTCTTGTTCCCCTTGTAACCAAATAAGTCCAGGGTTTAATGCAGTAGAACTGCTAAATTGTTTTTTTAATGAGTAAATTATGAAAGCTGTATTGTAAACATTTCCGGAGTCCCAAAATCCAGTAAGGTTGTTTTGAGAGTTGATTAAATAATCTGCATAATTTTTGTCGCCAGTGATTAACAATAATAATGAATTGTCAAAATTTGCATTGTCATCAAGTCTAATATGTGATTTTAAATAAGGAATGCTATGTAATTGATTTTTCTTGTTCATCTCAGATAATACCCATGTAGCGTAGATAGTGCTTTCATAGTCTCCAAAATAACCATTGTCTATAGTAAATGTGGCAAATCTAGAGTTAGATTTTGAGTCTAATATGTAATAATTATTATCTTGTTTGTATAGCAAAGAAATATCTGAATTTCCCAAGTTGTTGCAATCTACTTGAACAGTTTCATTTATTCCTATGCTAAATCCTGCACATGATTGTAAATCTATCCATGAATTAGCAGAATTTGCGCTACAGCTGGTTAAGCTACCGTTTTGTATTTCGAAATCTATTGGGTTATTAGGGACTTGGGCTAAAGAGCATGTTCCAGAATAAGGTGTTTTAATTTGTACATACCAATTACCTTCATTAGAAGATTGTATTTGTTTGCTTAAAAGCCAATTCAAAGAATCTGTATAATTATTCCCTGTCTTGAATAATGCATATATAGCCCAGCTAGTATCATAAATATTATCGTTCCAAGATCCGTCGCTAAACTGTAATGATTTAAGTTTATTAATTCCTTGTTGATGATTATAAGAACCGGTTTTTAATGCTAAAATTCCTAAAGATATTTCATCTATCGATCCGCTCCAAGATTTATCGTAAAGACTAGAATTAATCCAAGTATAGCTATTAATTAAACTAAAGTTTTGTGGATCAGCAATGACATTAAAGGAAAGTAAAATTATTGGTAAAATAAATATGATTAGATTATAATTTTTATTTTTCATAAAACACCATCTTTTTACAACTAAGAAATGGATGTATTTATTTAAAAACCTTTCTATAAAATAATAATATTATGAAAATAAATAAAAATTTTAGTTACGTTGCTAAAGGTAAAAGGTCTATTGTATATGTTAAAAAAATAAAAAATAAAAAAATAGCCTACAAAGTAGTATTAGATATAAATAGAACCAGTAATGTAATAAAAAATGAGTATAAATTTTTAAAGTTATTAAATAAATATAATATAGGTCCAAAAGTTCTGAAAAAGGGAAAGGATTATGTTTCATATGAATTTATTGAAGGTAAAAATTTTATAGATGTATTAAGTGAGAATAATCCAAAGTTGATAAAAAAATTGATTAAAGATGTATTAAGTCAATGCTATAAATTAGACAAATTAAAGATTAATAAAGAAGAATTTCACAGGCCTAAAAAACATATATTAATTCAGAAAAATTCTCCAGTAATAATTGATTTTGAAAGATCCCATTTTTCAGATAATCCAAAAAATGTAACACAATTCTGCCAATTTTTAATATTAAAGAATACTAAAAAAATATTAATTAAACATAACATAATAATCAATAAAGAAGATATGATAGAAAATTTAAAGATATACAAAAGATCATTAAGTTACAAAGATTTTATAAAAATTATAAAAATTATAAAGTAGTATATCTATAATTTATTTATAAGATTATAAATAGTTTCTTTGTCATTCTTATAAGATATTTCACTAGCTTGTTTAAGTTTATAATTTTCTTCTAACCATTTCTACTTATTTTTAATAGTTATTTCTAAGAATATATATGCTTCTTATTATCTTTTTATTAATACCATAAAATTTTATAGGAGTGGTAAATTTTTCATATGGGGAATATAATGTATAATTATTTTTTATTAATCTGTTGATGTCTAATTTAATTATTTCTTTTTCTCTAGTCCTAAATTCTGGGAGTACTATGACTATTATTGAGTCTCTTTTTAAGTTCGGTTTAAGGCTTCTAAAAAAGTTTTCATATAATAATTCTAATTCTTGGCGTATCTTAGATGCTTGAAATTTAGTGAGTGTCTTCTTTATATAGGGACCTAAATAGGGTTCTGTAACAACAGCATCAAATTTATTATTATTCAAAAATTTTGATACTTTTTGTGAATCTCCAAGAATAATATTATATGATGATCTCAGCTTAAATTTAGAAGAAATCCAACTTAAATTGGTTTTAGTTTGATAAACGCTTTTTTGGTCGTTATCAATACCCGTTACGTTAATATTCATTATCAATGCTTGCTGTAATATAGATCCTATCCCGCAAAAAGGGTCTAATAAATGATAATTTTCTTTAGATTGAGATAAATTGATTAATATTTTGCTTAATCTTACAGATGTGCTTTTAAGAAAATCATTTTCTGGTTTCTGGTCAAATATCTTATAAGATAAAG
>CAYHJT010000001.1:0-3461 GCA_964356985.1 Candidatus Woesearchaeota archaeon | reverse complement strand
AAGATAAAGGATTAGAAACAGCAACAGTCTTAGCAATATAATTTGAAAATAGGATAATGTCTATGCCATTTTTTTCTTCAAGCTTTATTTTTTTAGGGCTATCTAAACTAATAAATATCTTTGAAGAAAACTTAATTCCTTCCTCTCTAAATCTTTTTTTAAAGTAGTTGTTAACTTTAACTAATGACTGTGGATTATTATATGCGCTTAAAGAATAGTTTATCTTGTTTCCAGATATGTCCAGATTAATTTTGTCTAAATCTGTATAAATATCTTCACCGTAAGATATAACTTCACCTATTTTTATTGTTCCGCCAAGTCTATTGATCAAAATTTTTGGATCAAAGTTATCTATAGATATTAAAAGTACATTTTTATTTAGTTTTTTAATTTCAAATTTTGTATTATGGGAAGTTAGACATGAAATTATTTCTAGCACACCCAATTCTATATCTCTTCCAATAATAAACACATAATCTTTCATTTTATATATTAATAAAAGTCAATTGCCCTATAAGGTTTTTTTCAATATATTCTTTTGCTTTCTTTGTCAAAGAACCGTTAGATAATATAATAGTATGCAATTTTTTTTGCTGTCCTAAGCTATAAGCTAAAGCTAAATCGCTTTCGTTAATGGATTTCTTATTCTTCGCTTTTAAAAAGAATGTTAATTCTCCAACATTACTAGGTATTTTTACTAAATATTCTATTTCTTTCTTATTACTTATTATATTCTGTTCTATGATCTTTATTTCTTTCTGGTGAATATAATTTAAAACTAATTGATCAAAATCAGTAGAAGATTTTCTTTTTTTTCTTTTTTTATGTTCTGTTTTTTTAATCTTAATTTCTTCATCTGTGGAATCTTCAATTATTTTTTCTTCAGTAATTAATTTTTTTTGTTTAGATTCTAAAATATTTTCATGTTCTATTTCTTCAATAAGAATAATATTTTTTTCATCTTGAATAATTTCAGTTTCAATTTTATTTTCAATAACTTCTTCTTTTATGTTTAATATTTCAGATATAGAATTGTTTATCTCTTCATCACTGGCTAAATACCATTTCCAGAATAGTTCTTTATTTCCTTGAAATTCAACTTCAATAGCAATAGAAAAATCTTTAATTGCTCTTAAGGCAATTCTTTGCCAAGGCAATATATCGGTATCTTTAACAACTTTTTTATCTTTTATAAAGTCAAATGCTTCTTTTTCCCTTCCATGTAAATATTCTCCAAGGCTAGTAAGTTTAGATTCTTGGCCCCTTAAATAATAAAAGGGACTTCCTCCTTTTTTGGTATTAGTTACAATAACATGTTTGTTAGCAGTTAATTCAGATAGCATTGCTCCCGCAAATATGATATTTGTATTTAAGAACTTAGAAACCTGTACAGGCAATACTGGTCCAGTTGATTTTATAAAATTAATAATTTTTTCTCTATTAGGTTCCATGATATATTAGAAATTACTAATTATTAAAAACCTTTCCAATAATCAAGGTTTTTTCCATGAGATCTCATAATACGTAGTATCGTCTTCATCATCAACTATTCCTACTAATAATTTCTTTCTAGTACTATGAGCAACCCTATTTTTAGCAGCAAATTCTTGCCAAGAGAATACGCTAGATTCATGTACTGGATACAGGACCCATTTGGCATGATCATCGCCGGGTTTTACGCCACGCTCATATACTCTAAAATCAGCTCCAAATTTAAGAGCAGTTTTAACAATATAGCCCCTAGATCTCATATCCCTAAAAACGCAATATCTTATCCAAAAGTTTTTTTCTAACTTATTTGCTTTTTTTACAAAATTTTCAAAGTCTATGTTCTTATTATTAGAGTCTACAACTCTTAATTTGTCTTTTTCTAATAAGTATAAAGCTTCTACTAAAGAATATTTTATCTTATTATCTTTTATTTCTCCAAATCTATTTGGATCATATAGTGCTCTAGATTCTTCAGAGTCTCTAGTAACTATTCTATTACTAAGCATATGGGCTATAATAATCCCCTTTTCTTCAAGAATTGCTGTTTTTTTTACCATATACAATTCAAATAGTAAATTATTTAAAAACCTTTCTTTTGTAATATACATAATGAAACTAACATTTCTTGGGACAAGTTCTATGATTCCAACAAAGGAACGCAATACTTTCTCGGTTTTGCTTAGCCATGAAGCTGACAATATTCTTATTGATTGTGGAGAAGGAACCCAAAGACAGCTTCGTGAAATAAATTTTAGTCCTAATAAAATAAATAAAATATTGATAACTCATTGGCACGGGGATCATATTCTTGGTCTTCCCGGATTGATACAAACTTTAGCAGCCTCTAATTATCAAAGCATTCTAGAGATATATGGTCCAGTAAACTCAAAAAAATATTTTGATAATATTAATAAAATGTTTATAAATCAAAACAAGATATCTATAAAGTTAATTGAAATAAAAAAGAATGGATTATTTTACAAAGATGGATATTTATCCATAGAAGCAATTTATTTAAATCATACTTCGCCTTGTTTAGCATATTCTATAAAAGAAAATGATAAAAGAAAGATAAATATTGACTATACAAAAAAATTTGGATTGACAAAAGATCCATTACTAGGTAAATTACAAAAAGGGCTTACTATAAATTATAAAGGGAAAAAAATAACTCCTGAAAAGGGAACTATTATTGTTAAAGGGAAAAAAATAACTTTGGTTACAGATACCTCTTTATGTAAAGAAGCGATAGATATATCTAAAGATTCAGATCTATTAATATGTGAATCGACTTTTACCAAAGAATTAGCTAATAAAGCTAAAGAATATCAACATCTTACATCAGAACAAGCCGCTCAAATAGCTAAACAATCTAAGTCTAAAAGATTAATTTTAACGCATATTAGCCAAAGATATAAATTAGATGAAGCTAAAAAAATAGAAGATGAAGCTAAAAAAATATTTAAAAATGTTATAGTCGCTAAAGATTTTTTAAAAATAGAAATTTGATTTATTTATTGTAATATTTTAAATTTTTGATCTTAAACATAATTCCTTTTTTTCTTAGCGCGATTGTATATTGTCCAGATGTTTCTCTCATCTCTATTTAATAAAATAGAAATTTCGTGATAAGTCATTTTTCTGACTTCTTTCAAATATTCAATAATAGATTCTAAAGCGCTTAGCTCTCTATCCCTCAAAACATGGCTAGGTATAACTAAATCAAAATCTAAGAATTCATTATCAGTTGAATTACCCTCTTTTTCTCCAGCCAAGATTTCTACCAAAAAAGTTTATTAAGACTTCTTAACCCCTAAATTACATATTTTGTATGTATTTATATAATGTATGTATTTTTTAAGTGTACGTATGTATGTATATATTTATGTTATAAGAAAGAATTGGTCCTTAACAGGTGGTCAACCTCCCTCTAATTTTCAAAAGTATGAGAAAGAGATCTGTAGAGTCAG